>CAJXSA010000291.1 GCA_913060595.1 uncultured Ignavibacteria bacterium | reverse complement strand
ATCCGAACCCGTTCCGTGCGGCGACGTCCGTCACCTTCGACCTCCCGCGACGTGCCGCCGTGTCCCTCATCGTGACCGATGCACTCGGACGCCGCGTGGCGACGCTGGAAGAAGGCCTTTGCGACGCGGGACGGCATACCCGCACGCTCTCAGGCGATGCGCTGCCCCCGGGGAATTACCACCTGCTGCTCCGCAGCGGCGACAAGGTGCGCACACGCACGATCACGCTTCTGCACTGACAGTCTCCCATGCCAGAAGAGGGCGCATCGCTGCGCCCTCTTTTTTTTTGCGTTTCCACGACAATGTCAGTCTTTCGCACTCCGCTGCTGATCCGGGACAAGCGCGCGGATGGTGTCCAGCAGGTCATCCTGTCCCACGGGTTTGAGAAGGTAGGCGTCACAGCCCGCTTCGAGACAGCGGGTGCGGTCGTGGGCGAAGCCGTGGGCCGTCACAGCGACCACCGGAAGGGAGGCCAGCCTGCTGTCCGCCCGGATTTCGCGTGTGATATCGAGACCGCTTTTCTCGCCGGAGAGGGAGATATCCATGAACACCAGGTCAATGTGCTCGCGTTCGAGCACTTCCCACGCCTCCACTGCGGATTCGGCAAAGCGCAGCTGCACGTGGTTGCGCAGCAGGGTGCTCATGTACTCGACGGTCAGACGCTCATCTTCGACGAGAAGCACGGTCGGCAGGACCTCTTCCGCTTCTTCCTCATCGTCCCGTTCGCCGGCGGCACCTTTCTCGCCGTCCACTTTCTCATCCCGCATCCCAAACGTGACCGACACCGTCGTCCCACGATTTTTTTCGCTGGAGATATCCAGTTCGGCGTCGATGAGTTCGGTGTATTTTTTCACGAGGCTCATGCCCAGTCCGATGCCCTCGAAGGAACGGGTGTACCCGCTTTCTTCCTGCGTGTACGGCTCGAAGAGCAGCGGCAGGTACTCCTCGGAAATTCCAATCCCGGTGTCACGTACCTCGATGCGGAGGGATCCGCTGTCGGTGCGCAGCAGGCAGAGGGTCACGCCGCCGTGCTGCGTGTACTTGATGGCGTTGTCGAGGAGATTCTGCACGGTCTGCACGATGCAGTACTCGTCGGAACGCAGCGTCCCCTTCTCGACTTCACAGACGAGGGTGAGTGTCAGGGATTTGTCATCCGCCACCGTCCGATAGTCCTCAAGGATGTCACGCAGAAGCGCGACGAGGTCGAGATCTTTCGGTTC
The DNA here is from genome assembly GCA_913060595.1 of uncultured Ignavibacteria bacterium. GTDB lineage: Bacteria > Bacteroidota > Ignavibacteria > SZUA-365 > SZUA-365 > BM516. The sequence goes on along the minus strand of CAJXSA010000291.1, from coordinate 3,852 downwards.
GAGGTGGATGTCCCCGACCTGGAGGCGTGAAATGCTGAGTATCATGTCCACCGTGCGCTGCAGTCGCTGTGCCCCGCGCTGCACGCTCTGATAGTAGCCCTGCTGCTCTGCGTCCGCCTTTTCTTCCATCATCTCCCCGATGAGTCCGGTATAGCCGAGGATGATATTGAGCGGCGTGCGCACTTCGTGCGAGATGTTGGCGATGAAGGCGTCCTTGAGCCGGTCGCTGCGCTCGGCCCGTTCTTTCTCCGCGATGATTGCCTGTTCAGCGTATTTGCGATCTGAAATATCGCGGGCGACGCCCACATAGGCCACCGGCTCCCCTGCCGGGTCACGCACCACGGAGGTCCAGAGCTCCACGGGAAACTGCGTGCCGTCCTTGCGGCGATTGAGGACTTCGCCGTGCCAGCCGCCCTCGCGTGTCGATGGGAAAATGCCCTGTGTTTTTTCCGGGGCGATATCGGAGGGACGCAGCACGGAGACATGCCGTCCGAGCACTTCGTCTTCCTCGTACCCGTACGTGGCGAGGAAGGCGTCGTTGACGAACATGATGCGGTCTTCGTTGTCGGTGATGGAAATGCAGTCACGCACGGATTTGAGCGTCTGTGCGAGCAGGGTGTTCTGCTCCTCTGCCCTGCGCCGTTCCGTGATATCACGAATGGCGGTGACGCGTACTTTGCGGTCCTGGTAGGCGATGTTTTTCACGCGCACTTCCACGGGAAAGACGCTGCCGTCTTTCCGCAGCGCGAGATGCTCGTACACCGCCTCACGTTCCCCCTTCATCTGCTCCTGCACCGTGGCACGCGATTCCGTCGCGACGAACTGCATGACCGGCTTTCCGATCATTTCTTCCACGGTGTACCCGAGCATGTCCGCCAGCTGACGATTGATGTCGAGAATAACCGCTTTCTCGGTGAACACGATGCCTTCGAACGCCGCCTTGGTGAGCATGCTGAAACGTTCCTCACTATCCCGCAGCAGGTCGTTCGAGCGCAGGAGCGTGGCGAGATTCCGATGTCCGATGAGAACGATGAACGCGAAAATGCCGATGTCATCGACGACGCCGAGGGCGATGCTGTTGAATTCGACAAGGAGCACGTCGAGCAGTATGCCGGAAAGTCCGACCACGATGGCGGCAAGCAGAAGGCGGCCGTGTGTGCGCTGTCCCTTCTGCACCTGGTGGACAATGGCGCGGACGGTGTAGACGATCAGGGCGAGAAGGATGGCGACCGCGAGAATGTTCCCTGCGCCGGTGTCGGCATCGAAGCCCATGACGGTTTCTCCCCAGAACAGATGCTGCGCCTCCGTTCCCCGCACGGTGCCCCAGGTCAGTCCGTAGGGCAGCACCCAGTTGACCACGAGGGCGACGGCGAAGACGGGCAGCATCACTGCGGCAAACATGCGCGCGGTGTAACCGGTGAGTGCAGAGACCAGGAAGATGAACGCGCTGCCGGCGAGAAGGAGCGCCGTGTTGACAAGGCGTTCATGGAAAATCATCGCGTGCAGTTCCGTCGACTGCGTGATCAGCAGCCCGTGCAGCACGGCGCCCGTGATGGCGACCGCAAAAAGAACATACCAGATATTGAGGCGGCGTTCGAGGTCCCGCGATGCGACAAAGAGGCTGAATGCAGCGCTCAAAAGCAGGAGACCGACGATGCACCCGGAGAAAAGAGTGTAGAGGCTCACGGCGTGTATCAGGCGAGTGAGGAGGCTCGTTGACTCATTGTACGCAACCGCCGGAATTTCTCCAAGTCCGTGAGACCGAAAGCGGAAAAAAACAGCATGTCCGGTCCGCGAACGGACCGGACATGCCGCGTGGACACTGTGCGCAGGTGAACGCGATTACCTGGCCAGTGATGTTTTACATGGTCAGCGAGGCGATCGCAGCGGACTGCGGACGGTCGAAACGTCCTTCGCTGCCGGCAACGAGGTCAAGCTTGAAGGTCAGTGGGAGCTGTTCCTCTGCCGGGTAGGGTTCCACGACGAGGACGCGGTAGACGCCCGCAGGCAGATCGTGGATTTCCGCTGTCAGGTCGTAGCGGCGCAGACGTCCCTCAGTGCCGAACTGCTCTTCTATTATAGTGAGGATGTTTTCCTGACGGTCGACGCGCAGCGACACCGGTCCGGCACCGTCTCGAAAGACCACATCCGTGTGACGGATCACGAGGCGTTTCTCCTCCGCATCGTACGCGTATTCGATGGCCCCGGGCGGTGCGAGAACCATGCCGCCGTCTGTCGGCACATCCAGCGTTTCGGCCGCGGCCACATCGGTGATATGGATTGCAGGCGACGCGCTGCTGTAATCAGGCTGGGTGCTGATGGAAGAATCCGTGTGGTCATCGCATGCTGCGACCAGGAAAGAAATTGTGATTATGGTCAGTGGGACTATGAAGCGTTTCATGACGGTCTCCATGATTATCAGGTGAATGGAAACAGGGAATCCTGTGCTCTCATGCCGTCTCAAATCGATTCATCGTCCTCCGGAGTGCGATGCGTGCATGTCGTGGGCTCTGAAGCCGCGTTTGGGATAATGACAACACATACCACGAAAAAGTCACTCTGTCTCAAAAAAAAATCCGGTATGGGAACTTCCCGAATGCATAGGCTTGTTGATATTCTGTCTAGCATTATATCACTTTATTTTATACATGCTTGCGGGCCTGTTTTCCGCATCACCATCTTGAGAGGACATGACATGAGATACATCGTTGCATTTTTACTTGCATTCACCATGACTGCGGGAGCCGGACTCACCGCGCAGCAGGCCCGCCTGCAGGTCATCCACAACGCCGCCGATCCCGGCGCGAGTGTTGTCGACATCTACCTGAACGGAAGCATCCTTCTGGACGACTTCGCCTTTCGCGCCGCGACACCATTCATAAACATTACCGCAGGCGTTCCGCAGTCGATCGGCGTCGCTCCGGGCAACAGCACTGGACCGGGAGACATCATCGCCACCTTCACCCCGACCTTTACAGCCAACAAAACCTATATTGCAGTGGCAAACGGCGTGCTTGATCCGACCATGTTCGCCGCCAATCCTGACATGAAGAGCATCGGCTTCACCCTTTTCAGCGCCGATGACGGCCGTGAGAGCGGCACGAGCGCGAGCAATGTCGACCTGAAAGTCCTGCACGGCGCCTCCGACGCGCCCGCCGTCGACGTGATCGCACGTGGCGTGGGCACGCTTGTCAACGACGCCGCCTACGGCGATTTCACCCCGTACCTGAGCGTTCCCGCGAATAACTACGCACTTGATATCACGCCCGGCAATGACAACAACACCATCGTCGCCAGCTTCGGCGCAGACGTTTCCACCCTCGGCGGTGGTGCGGCCGTGGTCTTCGCTTCCGGCTTCCTGAATCCCGCCGCGAATCAGAACGGCGCCGCGTTCGGTCTGTTCGCCGCCCTGCCCAACGGCACGGTGATCGCGCTGCCCGCCATCGCGCCGCCGACCGCCCGCCTGCAGGTTATCCATAACGCCGCCGATCCCGGCGCAAGTGTTGTGGACATCTATCTGAACGGCAGCCTGCTGCTTGATGACTTCGCTTTCCGCGCCGCCACGCCCTTCGTCGACGTTCCTGCCGAAGTGCAGATCGCTATCGGCGTCGCTCCGGGCAACAGCACCGGACCGGGAGACATCATCGCCACCTTCACCCCGACCCTGACCTTCGACGAGACCTACATCGCAGTGGCCAATGGCGTGCTTGATCCGACCATGTTCGCCGCCAATCCTGACATGAAGAGCATCGGCTTTACCCTGTTCACAGCCGGCGACGGCCGTGAGAGCGGCACGAGCGCGAGCAATGTCGACCTGAAAGTCCTGCACGGCGCCTCCGACGCGCCCGCCGT
>CAJXSA010000290.1 GCA_913060595.1 uncultured Ignavibacteria bacterium | reverse complement strand
GCAGTGGATTTCATCGCCCGGCAGTACATGTCCGGCGGATCCACGAATTACGAAGCCGCGTTCACCGCCGCACTCAGCGCCGGATACCGGAGTAATGCCGTGCGTCGCATGCTGTTTCTCACCGACGGCGTGCCCACGGCGGGGAGGCAGAGCTATGCCGAATTGCTGAATTTGATAGAGGCAAACGATGCGCTCGGCGTGGCCATTTTCCCCGTCATCGTTTACTCGGAGAGCATCGACCTCCTGTTCGACATCGCCGAAGCCCGCGGAGGAAAAGTCACCATTGTCGAAAACGGTGACGACCTCGCGACGGTCATCTCCCGCATCATGCTCGAACTCGACATCACCGCGATACGCGACGCGACGGTGACATATGAAAGCGGACAGACCTACTTCGTCTACCCCGAATCCTTCCCGCCGAATGCGGGCATCGACCGGCTCATCACCACGGGCCGCATCAACGGCACGCGACCCGAACTCGTGCGCCTGCGCTACACCGACACCGACGGCGTGGAAAAGGAAATCGTGCACACCGTGAATTACGAAGCGGTGCGCACCGATGTGAAGCAGGTGGCCTCGTACTGGGCGACCGCGCATATCGGGAAACTCATCGACGAGTATGAGCGGACGGGGAATGAAGAAGTCAAGAAAGCCATCGTCGACCTGAGCATCAAGCATCAGATCCTCACCCCGTATACCGCGTTTCTCGTTCTGGAAACCAATCCCATCGATCCCCCGGTCACGTCGGCGGAACAGCTCCGTGCGCTGCCGGAGCAGATCGCGCTCGGACAGCATTACCCGAGTCCTTTCTCGCTCACCGCACACAGCGCGACCACCATCCCCTTCACGCTCACGCAGGCGGCCCCCGTGCGCATAGCCATCACCGACGTGCTGGGACGCGTGGTCCGTGTGCTCGCCGACGGTGAGCGCGCCGCCGGAAAGCACAGCGTGCAGTGGGACGGCCGCGACGCCTTCGGTGTGCAGGTGACGCCCGGCGTGTACTTCGTCCGCCTCACCTCCCGTGATACCGCGCTTTCACTGCGCATCACCGTCCTGCGCTAGCCCATGAGGGGAGGGCCCTCCCTCGCACCCGTCATCCCGCAGGCCGGGGTGACGGGTTTTTTATTCCAGTGACGGAATAGGGACATCACAGCTCCGGATTTGACATTGGGAACGTCGATCGCTATACTTCAGCGTCGAACACCGAAAAATGTACGCACCTCTCGTGACGCCGCCGCGACCGTTGCCGCGGCGCCGATGCTGCCCGTTCCGCAATGCCTGACGGACGACGGCAGTGTCACCATCCATGTCGAAAAAGCGAAACACCACTTTCAATCCGGATCGCCGCATCGTGCGGCAGGAATGATCCCGTTTCACGCATGGAGGAATACTCATGAACTCTCGTCACATCTTTTCCGTGACGGTCATTGTCCTGATGGCCGCCGCATGCTTCCATCCGCTGCTGGCGCAGCAGCCCTCTCCGCCGGTGCAGCGCGCCTTTCACTATCAGGGTTGCCTGACCGACGCAAGCGGAAACAAGATCGACGGCAACCGCGACGTCATGTTTGAAATTCTCGATACCGATACATCCCCGATGACAGTGCTGTTCAGTGAAACCGTGCTCGGACTGCCGATAGAGGAAGGCATTTTCGAGCATCCCATCGGCACCGTCGACACGACGGGCAATCCCCTCCCGTCGCTGATTTTCCAGAAGCGCGTCGCGCTGCGGCTCACCGTGGACGGCGAAACGCTCACGCCTGTCATCCCCATCTTCCCCTCCCCCGTGGCCCTGGTGGCATTGTATGCGGATTCGCTCAAGCAGCCCCTGCCTCCCGGTCCCCCGGGACCGGCCGGCCCTGCAGGACCTGCCGGTGCAGCAGGCGCGAACGGCATCAACTGCTGGGACACAAATGGCAATGGCATGAACGATCCCGCGGAGGATACCAACGGCGACGGCGTCTGGGATGCGACAGACTGCCGTGGTCCACGCGGAGCGCCGGGCGCCCCGGGCGCGAACGGCATCAACTGCTGGGACACCAACGGCAACGGCATGAATGATCCCGGTGAGGACAGCAACGGCGACGGCGTCTGGGATGCCACGGATTGCCGTGGAAAAGACGGCAAGGACGGGAAAGACGGTGTGGGCGGCAGCGACACGCTGATCGTCAAGCGCCTGGTCGTCACCGGTGAATCCTATCACGAGGGCAATGAGCATTTTCGCCGCGGTATCACCGTCGGCGGACCCGACAGCGCCCGCAGCAAACTGCACATCGACTCCACCGGCGAGATCTACGCACGCAGCCTGCACATCATCGATCCGACCATCACGGGACTGCATGACCAGAACCGCATCGTGGAATTCGATTCCACCGGTTCGGTGCATCGCCTGCCGGAACGCTACATCAGCATCAATCCGCAGGACCCGGCGAAGTCTGACACGACGACGATCACCGGCAAGGAAATCAAGACGCCAGCCATCGAGGTGTTCCACCCGGAGACGGGGCAGCCGGTCTTCCGCTTCGACAGTTCCGGTTCGTATCACTATCAGCGGGAATTCTATCTCCAGCCCAACGAGAAGGATCCCACCAAATACGATACCACACTGATCAAGGGAAGCGGCATCACGACGCCGTACCTCGAAGTCTACAGGCCGGGCGAAGCCGAACGGCAAGCCTGGATAGATTCCGACGGTGAAGGCTATTTCAACAGCCTGCATGTGCTCGACTCCCTCGGCAATTCCATCCTCGACATTTTCCACGATGGCACCATCAACTTTATTGAGACACCGCTATTCAACCAGGGATTCATCATATTCCTCGAGAACGGCAATATTCTCGATGTGAATCCCCTCGAGGGCTTCACGATCAAGAACCCGAACAATCCGAGCAATCCCTGGGTGGCGCATATAGATCCGAACGGGAATTCGCTGTTCACCGGGGCCAAGAACGCAATCGTGAAGACGGCATCCTACGGCGTGCGGAAGATGTACGCGGAAGAGGCCACCGAGCTGTGGTTCAACGACCGCGGCTTCGGCGCGCTGAAGAACGGCGAAGTGCGCATCGAGCTGGACCCGGTCTTCCTCGAGACCGCACGCATCGACGATGAGCACCCGATGCACGTGCGCATCACACCGACGGCGGACTGCAACGGACTGTACGTGGCCGAGAAGGGTGCCGACTACTTCATCGTGCGCGAGCTGATGCAGGGCAGCTCCAACGCGAGCTTCGACTGGGAAGTCAACGCCAAGCGCCGGCATTACGAGAACGAGCGCCTCGAGTCCTATGACGCAGACGCCTCGTCAATGCCGCTGGAGGTGCGATGATGCGCCGTTTCATCCCGCTCCTCGCAGCCCTGCTTCTGATCACCGCGACGTCACTGCCCGCGCAGTCGAGCAGCAGCTACCGCCTGGCTTTCGACGTGTTCGACAACGGCGGGCGGGCGTCCTCGAACACGGCGAACACGCTGCACGCTCATTCCATCATCGGACAGGCGGCGGTGCTGCATACCGCGGCAGCCACAGGATACGAAGCCTCGTCGGGCGCGGCATGCCTGTTCTGTGACCGGGCGACCGGCACCGGGGTACAATCCGCCGTGCTGCCGATGATCATGCGCCTGTATCAGAACTATCCCAATCCCTTCAATCCGTCCACAACCATCGGCTATTCGCTCGAACGCGGGGGCACGGTGGAGCTGGCGGTGTTCAATCTCCTGGGTGAGCGCGTCGCCGTACTCGTGGAGGAATACCAGGATCCGGGCGATTACACGCTGGACTACGACGCCTCCGCCCTGCAGAGCGGCGTGTACATCTACCGGCTGAAAAGCGAGCACGGTCAGCTGACACGGAGAATGGTTCTCATGAAGTGAGGTGTCGAGCCGAAGGCATGAGACCGAAATGCCGGGGATGCGCAATGCGTCCCCGGCATTTTTATTGCACCGCCAGCCGCAGCGTGATCACTCCCTGCCGGCCGTACAGCGAACCGACATACACGCCGCGCGGGAGCTGCGGCAGCGCGAGGTGCGTGCTGCGCAGTCCGCCTCCTGCGTCGAGGCGGCGCGTGAGCACGGTGCGTCCGAGCAGGTCCGTGAGCACGAAATGTGCGTCACTGCCGCCGGGCACGTGCCACTTGAGCGTCACTTCCGCGCCGGACGGGGCGGGCTGCGGGTAGACGGCGCAGTGCAGCGCGGGTGCACCGGGCACGGTGCCGAGCGCGGTAGTGATGTCGCCGACTTCGTAATACAGCGTGTCGGCGAAGGGAATGCGCGTGGTCCAGCCGCGGTTGTCCGTGGCCGTCACGTACCATTGCATCCACGTGGCGCCTTCCGGGACGTCGACCCAGTGCTCGGTGAGCTGTCCGGCCACCGCCGCCACAGGCACGACTGTGAACGGGTCGCCGGGGTGATGGCGCTTGTGCACGCTGCAGGCGGTGAGTTCCCAGTCCGCATCCCAGCGGTCGCCTTCCACCTGCGTGCGCATGAGCACCTGCTCGCCCGGCCTGATGCCCCAGACGGGCGTGTGGTAGACGTAGGGCGCGTGATTCCAGGCATAGTCGCCGAAGGCCTCGAGGTGGTCGTATTTCCGCTGCCAGGTGGTGTACATCATGCCGTGGAAATCCGGCACCTCGCGCGTCCATTCCTTCCAGCGGCGGATCTGCTGCTCGTCCCGATCGTAATACGGGGCGGAGATCTGCCGGAAGCCGCGGTCGGCGAAAAACTCCAGCGAATTCTGCACGATGCCCTCGCGGCCGTTCCAGTTCACCATGCCGAGTGACGGGGGAATCTCATCGGCGCTGCCCCGCAGGTCGCCGCGCACGAGGTAATACGGTCCCTGCACCGCGTTGTGGAATTCGTCGAACATGTCCGTCCACACCCAGACGTCCGCGCCCGGGTGATGTTTCTGTATGATGGCCTCGCAGCGCCGGACATTGTCGGTGAGGATTTCCGCGGGAGAGAGTGCGCGCGCCTGGTCACCTGCGTCCCAGTTCATGGTGCGAATTTCATCATGCTGCATGAAGTAGCGGTCGGCCTGCAGGACGGAGTCCAGCACGCGGAATTCGCGGTCGAGAATGTCGTACACTTCCGGGTGCGACATGGTGGTCATCACCTGTCCCTCG
>CAJXSA010000289.1 GCA_913060595.1 uncultured Ignavibacteria bacterium | reverse complement strand
CATCGACGAATTCGACGATGGATCAGGCAGTTCGCTCTCCTCCCTGTTCCGCGACATCGCCTACTACGCGATCAAGGTGCCCTTCCTGGATTACGACAACATCGGCATCACCTTCCAGCAGAACAACAGCAGCCAGGTGGGCGGCGTGCGCGGACAGACCGGCTTCTCCACCTTCTGGGGCAGCGTGCCCTTCGGCAATCCCCCGAACGCCGACGACGGTCCCTCGCGCCTCTACCAGCTTGGCCTGATCAGTGATCCGAACCCGAGCTCCGGCCGCCTGGCGTTCAAGAGCAGCTTCCCCTTCGTGGGCATCGAGGATTACTCGCGCGGACTGCGCGCAGCCAATCCGAACGGCACCTACGCCGACAACTACACGCAGTCGAACACCTTCTCGATCAAGACCAACCGTCCCCTCTGGGAAGGTGCGCGCCTCGACCTGAACTGGGACCTGCGCTGGTCGGTGAACAAGAACTACCAGCTCAAGACCGACGAGAACGGCGTGCAGACCATCACCAGCACGACCACCACCGGACGCCTCGAGCGCTCGTACATGGCCTTCCCCGACTTCCTCATGTTCAGTCTGTTCAACACGAACATGAACGCGGTCGCCGAACGCTACAACGAGCTGCTGTCCGATCCGACGGAAACGCGCACCGAGAGCGAACTGCTGGCCCAGGCTTTCGAAGAAGGATTCGAAGCCGTGCCCTGGCTGCGCGACCTGCTGGGCAGCTATTTCCCGCGCCTCAACTACGGCATTCGCTGGGACGGTCTCGAGAAGTGGAGCCTGCTCGAAGGACTGGCCGACCGCATCTCGCTCGAACACCGCTACCAGTCGAATTTCTCGACCGCCTACCGTCACAGCCAGGACGACGGTCAGCGTATCACCGAGAGTCAGCAGATCGGCTACGGCTTCCAGCCGCTGATCGGCGTGCAGCTCTCTTTCAACCAGGTGTGGGGCGGCGACCTGAGCGTGCAGACGCGATGGGACAAGAAAGGTTCATTCAGTCTCAACACCGCGGCCAGCAACATCGTCGAAGACAATTCCGACGAGTTCTCGCTCACCGCCGAGTACAAAAAGGCCGGTTTCGAAATGCCGCTGTTCGGCCTCTCGCTCAAGAACGACATTCAGTTCAGCCTGGCCTTCACGCTCAACAAGACCGCCTCGCGCATCTTCAGCGTCGACGAGCTCGACAGCGGCGGCCAGCCGCGCGAAGGCATCACGCGCACCAGCATCGAACCGCGCGTGCGCTACTCGATCAGCCAGCGCGTGCAGGCCTCACTGTTCTACCGCTATCAGCGCACCAGTCCCGACGCCGACGTCGGCTCCCGCATCCCGGGAAGCACCACGCATGAGGGCGGACTGGAAATGCGCATCACCATCGCGGGATCCTGATCCCGGCGAGTTTTGGAAAACGGTTTTTCGCATCAACATGAAGTGAGTATCGCATGAGTCTCAATATGCAGGACATGATGGCCCGCGTGCAGGAACTGCAAAGCCGCATGGCCGAAGCGCAGCAGAAACTGCGTGAACTGGAAACCACCGCCGAAGTCGGCGGGGGCATGGTGCGGGTCACCATGAACGGAAAGCAGGAAGTGCGCAAAATCAGCATCGAGAAAAGCGTGGTCACCCCCGACGACGTCGAACTGCTCGAAGACCTGATTCTCTCCGCCGTCAACAAGGCCATCGACCAGTCGCAGAAAATGGCGAAGGAAGAGATGGGCAGCGCGACGGCAGGACTGATGCCCAACATCCCCGGACTCGACCTCGGCAACCTCGGTCTCTGATTCATCAGCAACACGGCGCCATGCTCTCCACATCCCCTTCCCTCGACGCCCTCATCGCCGAGTTCACCCGCCTGCCCGGCATCGGGCGCAAAACCGCCCAGCGCCTCGCGCTGCACGTGCTCAAGCGTCCCCGCCAGGAAATCGAACAGATGGCCGCGACGCTGCTGCAGGTCAAGGATCACGTGCGCACCTGCTCGGTGTGCTGCAACATCACCGAGGAAGATCCATGCACGATTTGCACCAGTCACAAGCGTGATCGCCACGTGATCTGCGTCGTGGAGGAATCCAACGACGTCTTTGCCATCGAACGGGGCAATGAATTCCGCGGCCTCTACCACGTGCTCGGCGGACGGCTGTCGCCGCTCGAGGGCATCGGTCCCGACGACCTGCACGTGCGCGAGCTTCTCGACCGCGCGGGCGGCGAAACGCAGGAAATCATTCTCGCCATGAATCCCAATGTCGAGGGAGAAGCCACCACGCTCTATCTCTCGAAACTTCTCAAGCCGCTGGGCGTGCGCATCACGCGCATCGCGCGCGGCATCCCGATGGGCAGCGATCTCGAATTCACCGACGCGGCCACCATCACACGCGCCTTCGAGGGCCGCATCGACATCTGACCTCTTTTCACCAGCGGAAACGGCATGTCCTGGTACAAGCGGTGGTTCGCCGACGAACTCTACATGGAACTCTACGCCCACCGCGACGCCGGTGAGGCGCAGCAGGCCATCGATCTGTTCGAACGCGCAGCCGCACCGGTTCAGGGCCTGCGCTGCCTGGACCTGGCCTGCGGCACCGGACGTCACGCCTTCGAGCTCGCGCGCCGCGGTGCGTCGGTGCTCGCCGCGGATCTCTCCCCCACGCTGCTCGCCGCCGCACGGCGCAAAACACAGCGTCATGCCGGCCGGCTGCAGCTGCTGCGCGCGGACATGCGCCGTCTGCCCGTCGCGGACGGGTCGCTCGATGCCGTCCTTCAGCTGTTCACCGCATTCGGATATTTCCATGACGACGGGGAAAACGCCCGCGTCATCGGCGGGGTGCGCCGCTGCCTGCGCGACGGCGGCCGCTACCTGCTCGACTACCTGAACGTCCCGCAGGTGCGCGCGACGCTTGTGCCGGAAAGCACGCAGACCGTGGATGGCGTCGAAGTCACGCAGCAGCGCAGCCTGACCGCGACACGGGTGGAGAAGCGCATACGCATCCGCCACGGCGGCCGCGAGCGCGTGTTCGAGGAGTCCGTGCGCCTCTTTACCCTCGACGAATTTCAACGTATGTTCAGGGAAAACGGGTTCGTCCTCGAACACGTCGCCGGCGATTACGACGGTGCGGCGTTCGGCGACGCCTCCCCACGCTGTCTGATGTTCGCCCGGGCTGTCTGATGAAACGCAATCTCACGCTGCTGATCCTTGTCCTCGCACTCGCCGCCGCGGGCTGCGACCTCTTCGGCACGCGCGACCCGGAGCCCCCGAGCAGCGGTTCCTCCACCTTCGTTCCTCCCACCTCGCCCGATCTCGTGATCACAAATCTCGAGAACGCCGTGGCGGAAAAAAGCACCGAGAATTTCCTGCGCTGCCTCGTCGACACGCTCAGCTCCAGCCAGCGCTATGCGTTCATTCCCACCGCCGCCGCCGCGGGACGCTACGCCGCGACCTTCGCCGTGTGGTCGCTGCAAAGCGAACGGGCCTGGTTTTCCGCCATGAAAGCCTTCTCCGAAGAGGACGCCCCGTCGAGTCTCGCGCTCACGGGCGGCTTTTCCATCATCGCGGCCGATTCCGCCATTTACGAGGGGGAATACGACCTCACCTTCCGGCATGGCGTGAGCAGCGTCTCCGAAAACGCCCGCGGCACGCTGCAGTTCATCATGCACACCGACCGCAATTCCATCTGGAGCATCACGCGCTGGACGGACATTCCCCGTGACGAAGCAACGAGCTGGAGCGAGTGGAAAGGACGATTCGCGAATTGAATCCCCGTCTTCATAGCACACAGCAGGGCCTTCTGCGGCACGTGCCCGTCGCCGTGCTGCTCACCGTCATGACGCTTGGCATGCTGGCGGCCTGCAACCCCTTCGCCCCGGCGCTGGATGAGAGTCCCGGCGGCGACGCCAGCCTCGTCACCGACCAGACCACGGTGGACGGACTCTTCCAGAACTTCCGCTACGCGTACACCTTCAGGGACACCACCATTTACGGCGGTCTGCTGGCGCATGATTTCACCTTCACCTACCGCGATTACGAGCGTCGGGTGGACGAAAGCTGGGGCCGCGACGAGGAGATGCGCATCACCTGGCATCTCTTCCAGAACGCCAGCAGCCTCAACCTGGTGTGGAACAACATTGTGGGCTTTTCCGGCGACTCCCTCCGCAGCAGCGTCACGCGCAGCTTCAATCTCACCGTCACCTTCAATCCCAACGACGTGGTGCGCGTCGACGGACGCGTGTCCCTCGATCTGCGGCGTACCGCCGCAACGGCGCCGTGGAAAATCACCCAGTGGAAGGACGAGTCCAATTACTGACGTGAACTTTATTCACGAGGCGTTCCCCATTTTCACATTACAGATTGCTTAACTCACCGATTCCGGGCCATTTTCGACACATTCGTTTTGGCGCGATCTTTGCAGCAGTATTACTGCAACGATGTTTCACGCAGCAGCAGGAGCACAGCAATGGTAGGTCAGCAGATGTTAACAGAAGCACGCATGAGAAGTCGTGGTGCTCGCAGTGTTGCCATCGCTCATCCCCGCGCGCACACGCGTCACGGTGCGACCTCCTCCGCTGCCCTGGTGTACGCATTCATGAAGCCGCTGAGCACGCTGCTCAGCAAACTCCGCCTGCATCCATAAGGCTTTCAAATAGACACTCACATAGATTGCCCGTCCCGCGCTGTTTGTCGGGGCGGGTTTTTCTTTTCCCTCCCGATTTTTTCCTCCCCTCCCCGTTTTCCCCTTGCTCTTTGCCCCTACCCCTCCTATTTTTTGGATTCGAGACGCACACTATTCAGCAGCCGAGGGACAGTGATGGACAAGGAATTGAAGGATTTTTTCGAAGACTATGACATTTCCGGCGAAGAAGACGAGGAGACCTACCGTCGGCAGGCGAAGCAGGTCGGTGAACAATTCGAGGAAAAACTCGAGCGTGTCGGTCACAAGCTCCGTTTCGCACAGGACCTCCTGGCGCTGTTCCGTTATTTCATGGACGGACGCGTGGGCTGGCAGCGAAAGACCATCGTCGTCGGCGCCCTGCTGTATTTCATTTCCCCGCTCGACGCGGTGCCCGATCTCGCGCCGCTGGTGGGATATCTCGACGACCTCGGCGTCATACTCGCCGTGACTAAATTCATGTCCACCGAGCTCGCCCCGTACTATCAGATGCCGTCCGTTCCTGAGCCGAAAGCCAAG
>CAJXSA010000288.1 GCA_913060595.1 uncultured Ignavibacteria bacterium | reverse complement strand
ATCATGTCCAATATCCTCATCTTCGGAAAGAATCCATTTCACGTGGACATCATCGGCACCTGGCTCGCGGGACACGAGCCCGGGAATTTCGGTCTCTTCCACATCGCGCATGAGCGGGGACTGAGTCCGCTGTTCAATCCGGCCAGCATCCCGCTGTACGACTGGAACGCCGGTCAGCCGTCACCCATCAATCTCGCCGACGTCGAACGCACGCCGCTCGTGTGTCCCTATCTCACGCAGGATTACAACGGCGGGGACGAGGAGAAATATCATCTCGTCGACGAGCCCTTCGATTACAGTACGGTAAGTGCGGCCGACGCGCCGGCGCTGCCGACGAAGCCGTCGATTGTGGCGCTCGGGAATCCCGTCCGGCACACGGCCCTGCTCGAGGTGAATCTGCCGCGCGCGGCATCCGTGCAGGTGGCGGTGTACAATCAGCTCGGCGCGCGTGTGGACGTGCTGCGGGAGGGACGCCTCCGGGCCGGTACGCACAGCATCCGGTGGTTACCGGGAAGACTGTCCGCCGGCGTCTACTTCGCCGTACTGCATTCCACCGCCGGGACGGCACAGTGCAAACTGCTGCTGCTGCGGTAGAGGGCTGCGGTTACTTTTTTTCCTGCCCCTTTTCACACCCTATCCAGGCGCGGAGCTTTTTCAGCCAGGGTTTGAAGCCATAGCGCCGCGCTTCGCGATACGCGTCGCAGGGCGCCATGCCTTCCACTTCGATACGGTATTTCGCGACGATGGCGCCCGTGCGGTCCGCGCCATGCGCGCAGTGCAGGTACACACCTCCCTTCGAGAGCAGATCACGGATCATCTGCCAGTTCTTTTCGGAAGGCGGCGAAGAACCGAGATAGACCGACACGTATTCCATGCCGAGTTCCTTCGACCAGTCGATTTCACTTTTACCCCTTTTGGGAAGCGCGTCCTTTGCCAGGTTGATGATCGTGTGCACTCCGTACATGCTGCGCATCGAATCGAGCTGCGCGCGCGCGGTGATGCGCGCGCCGCGGTAATTGCCGTTGACGGTGGTATCGAAGTTCGTGGGCAGCCAGGGAAACGGTGATTTGACCTGCGCGTTCAGATTGTTCAGGAGAAGCGGCTGCGCCGCGATGACAATGATCACGGCGAGAAGCGTCACGCTGCGCCGCGGATGGTATGTATGCTGCACGTTCGGGAATATCATAATCTATCCTTCTGCTGAATCCTGACATTTGCTCAACTCTGCACGCCGCGACCGGCGTCTCTGGAATATAAAGGAAAGAGTGCGTCGGCGGGAATGCAAATTTCACTGCTCACGCTCTGCGTCACCTGGCCGGTGGCAGCAGCAGGAAGAATAAACGACTTGTCCCGTTGGATTCTACATTGTACATTATCCTGTACAATAACAGGAGCTCGAAATGAAATCCATCACCTACTCCTCGGCGCGGCAGAACCTTGCGAAAGTCATGGAGCGTGCCTGCAGTGATCGCGAAGCGGTGATCGTCACGCGTGCGCGCAACGACAGCGTTGTCATTCTCTCACTCGAGGAGTATGAGTCTCTCGAGGAAACCGCGCACCTGCTGCGTGCTCCGAAGAACGCCCGGCGCCTGCTCGCATCGATTCTTGAGCTGGAAGAAGAATCCGGCATAGAAAGGGAACTGGAGGAGTGAAGCTCATATTCTCCGAGAACGCCTGGGAGGATTACCTGTACTGGCAGAAGCAGGACAGGAAAACACTGCGTCGCATCAACGCGCTGATCAGGGAGATTCAGCGCACGCCGTACGAGGGAGCGGGTAAACCCGAAGCATTGCGGCACGCGCTGTCGGGATGGTGGTCCCGTCGCATCACCGAAGAACATCGCATCGTCTACCGCGTCAAGGACGACGCAGTGCAGATCGCCATGCTGCGATACCACTATTGATCAGATTGTTGCTCGGAAAAGAGAAATGGAAGAATCGTTTACGGATGCAGCGAGTATTCACGCATTCCATAGCAAAAAACCCCGCGCATTGCGGGGTTTTTCCTTGCGGAGAGGGTGGGATTCGAACCCACGGTACGCTTGCACGTACACACGCTTTCCAGGCGTGCCAGTTCAGCCACTCCTGCACCTCTCCAGGTGAAAATCTATTTTCCTTCACTCAGGCGTGTCGCGGCGGCTTGTCCCGCCGTAGCCATCCCACGGAGATGCCTTCAGCTTTGACATTCAGGCGAAGGCGGAAGTTCCGCTCCGCGGAACGAAGCCGGACACCTCTCCAGGCTTCTCTCTTTCCATGTATCACTTCCAGAGAGACAACAAAGTTACGCAAATTTCGCAATTCAGCAAAGAATCAGTGCCTTTCACCTCGTGAAAATCTGCTCTTTGGTCGATTTCCGTTGGAAAATTGAAATATATTGCATAGTATGTCAACATAACAATGACATACTATACAGAAAAATGCATGTCAGCGCAGATCGATATAGTAGCATTGCGTGAACGTATTGCGGAAGAAGAGTTTGACTATCAGACTCTCATGCATGCGCTGCGCGAATACGCGGGTCCGAGGAACAGGGTGACGACACTGCTTGATAGCGGGGACATCATCCGTGTCAAGAAGGGGTTGTACGTGTTCGGACAGCGCCTTCGCAGGCGGCCGGTATCGCGCGAACTGCTCTCGAATCTGATTTACGGTCCCTCATATGTATCTCGTGAGTATGCCCTGCGATTTCATGGATTCATACCCGAACAAGTGCACACGATCACAGCGATGACCACGGGACGAAGCCGCAGTTTTCACACACCGCTCGGTGCGTTCACGTACACATCGATACCCCTGTCTGCGTATCCGGCTGGCATTGTTCGCAAGAATGCGGAGGACCGGAGTTTTTTCCTCGCGGCACCGGAGAAGGCCCTCGCGGATCAGGTATATGCACACAGCAATTTGCAGCTTCGTTCCGCCGGTGATATCGAACGCTACCTTCTCGAAGATCTTCGTATCAATGCAGCAGATCTGCAAGAACTGCGTCCCTCCTTGCTCAGGAAGATCCTTGCGACAGCCGCGTCGAAACGTGTACAGTTTTTGATGAATTATCTCCTGCGAATTCTGGAGAAAACCGCCGATGAATGAAGCAATTCGCAATATGCTCGAATCCTATGACCTCGGGACGAAAGATTCTGCTGTCCACGCCGTAAGAGAGGTGCTGCAGGAGACTGCGCTCCTGGGCCTGTGGCGATCACGCTTTTTTGAGCATGCCGCATTCTACGGCGGAACGGCGCTGCGCATTCTGCACGGACTGGACCGATTCTCCGAAGACCTCGATTTCACCCTCCTGCGACCGATGCCGGATTTCTCCCTGTCTCCTTATCTCGCTGCGCTGACACGAGAGCTGGAAGCGATGGGATTCAAGACGACCGCAGAGTCTGTTCAAAAAGGACGTGCTTCCGCCATTCACTCCGCCTTCCTCAAGGCGGGCACCAGGGAAGTATTGATCGCCATCTCTGCCGGTGAACGTCTCGCTGCATCCATACCACACAACCAGATGCTGAAAATCAGGCTCGAGGTGGACACCGCGCCTCCCGGACACTTCGAAACGGAGACGCGCTTTCTCTTTCAGCCGATTCCGTTTTCCGTGCGCACCTGCTCGCTTCCCGACCTCTTCGCCGGCAAAATGCACGCGGTACTTTGCCGCGCCTGGAAGAACAGGGTGAAAGGCCGTGACTGGTATGATTTTGTGTGGTTTATCACAAATCATCCGACACTGCATCTGCGCCACCTCGAAGAAAGAATGCGACAAAGTGGAGATTGGTCCGGAGCGGACGCACTGACGGAGACCGCCTTCCGAGACCTGCTGCGTGCGCGTATCGAGTGGCTGGATGTCGAGAAGGCGAGATCGGAGGTTCTGCCGTTTCTTCGCAATTCCGACAGCGTTTCCGTCTGGTCAAAAGAGTTTTTCCACGCTGCAGCAGAAAGGATACAGGTGTGAGTTGAGCGAGAATCGAGTAATTATAGTGGGGAATTTGACCCGCAGGAGCTACATTTATCTCCCATGAAGCACTTCTATTTTATCGGTATCGCTGGATCGGCCATGGCGGGCGTCGCGGCGGCGCTGCGGGAGCAGGGACACGCGGTCGCGGGATCGGACAACGGGGTGTATCCCCCCATGAGTCACTTCCTCGCGGCGCAGCGCATCCCGTATCACGACTCCTTCGACGCCGCACATATTCAGGCGCTCGATGAGGAGACGGTCGTGGTGATCGGCAATGCGATGAGCCGCGGCAACGCGGAGGTGGAAGCCGTGCTCAACCGCCGCATGCGGTATACGTCGCTCGCCGGACTCGTCGGCGAAGAAATGATTCGCGGCAAAAGCAGCGTGGTCATCGCCGGCACGCACGGGAAGTCCACCACGAGTTCACTCGCGGCCTGGGTGCTGGAAGTGGCGGGACATTCCCCCGGCTTCCTCATCGGCGGCATCCCGGAGAATTTCGGGCGCGGCTGCCGCACGGCGCTGATGGACGGTGTGTTCGTCACCGAAGGCGATGAATACGACACGGCCTTTTTCGACAAACGCTCGAAGTTCGTGCACTACCGGCCGGACGTCGCGGTGATCAACAATATCGAGTTCGATCACGCGGACATCTTCGATTCCCTCGACCACATCAAGCGCTCCTTCCGGCAGTTTGTCAACATCATCCCGGGCGACGGTCTGCTCGTCGTCAACGGGGATGACCCCGACGCCATGGAGGTGGCCGAAGGCGCGCACTGCACGGTGCTGCGCTTCGGCTGCGGCGACGACTGTGACCTGGTCGGCAGCGACATCCGCTTCATCGACGAACGCACGGCGTTCACGGTCACCGACATGCGCGACGGCAGTGAGCAGCGATTCCATATCGGACTCGGTGGCGAATTCAACGTCCGCAATGCCATGGCCGTCATCGCCATCGCGCGGCATCTGCGCGTACCGGACGCGGTCATACAGCGCGGCTTCGACAGCTTCCTGTCCATCAAGCGTCGCATGGAAGTCATCGCCGAGGAAGGCGGCATCACGCTCATCGACGACTTCGCCCACCATCCGACGGCGCTGCGCCTGACGCTCTCCGCCCTGCGTGAACGCTACCCCGACCGCCGCATCGTGGCCTGCTTCGAGCCGCGCTCGAACACGACGACGCGCAATATCTACCAGGCGGAAATCACCGACGCCCTCGCGCTGGCCGACGTCGCGGTGATCGG
>CAJXSA010000287.1 GCA_913060595.1 uncultured Ignavibacteria bacterium | reverse complement strand
AGCCGGTCTTGGTGAACTTGATCGCATTGTCCATCACGTTGCTCACCGCCTGGTCGATGCAGTAACGATCGGCGTAGAGGATGGCCGCGGGACATTCACTTATGAAATCGAGCCCGATGCCTTTTTTCTGGGCCAGGGATTTCATTTCCTGCACGAGTTCCTCGACGCGGTCCGAAATGCGGATTTCCTCGGGCCGCACCGAGAACGTCCCCACCTGGATGCTGGAAATGTTGAGGATATGCTCGACCGTGCGCATCAGGCGCTGACTTCCGCGACGTATGGCCTGGAAGTAATTGTCCATCTCCGGGTACAGGTTCCCGACCAGCTCGTTGGTGATCAGGTTGCTGTAGCCGATGATGATGTGCAGGGGCGTGCGGATTTCATGCGAGATGTTCGCGATGAAGGCGTCTTTGAGCTTGTCTGACTGCTCGGCGCGCTCTTTCGCCGCGATCAGCTCCGCTTTCTGCCGTTCCTGCTGCGTGATGTCCCTGATGACGATGTGCTTGGCGTCCTGATCGTCGTAGGTGATGGGAATGGCCGTCACCTCGATGTCGATGATCTGGCCGTCGAGCTTCTCGAGCTGTCCCTTGACGTCGTAAATCTCCTCGTCCTGTCCCAGCAAGGCGCGCATGCGGTCGTGCTCGGGATGCTCGAAGTCGGTGGTCACGAAGTCGAAAACGGAGCGTGCCGTCACCTCCTCGTAGCTCGATGCGTTGCAGAGCTTGATCCCCGCATCGTTCACGTACACCACCGCCTCTTCGATCACGACCATCATCGGGAAGGGCGACAGCTTGACCAGTCTGCGGTAGCGCTTCTCGCTTTCGGCGAGCTGCTCGAGATTCTTCTGCTGCATCGCGAACATCTTCCGCTGCTGGAAGATGATGATCGCGATGATGCCCACTGCGAGACTCAGCAGTGCGACAGTACCGATGACGAGAACGAGGACAATGTTATCGGGCACGCGCGGTCACTCTCGTTTTCTGCGACATGGATTCGCGGCCTCCCGCTTCGACCTTCTGCTTGCGCGACGGGAGGTCCGGTGTTCTGCGAAAGTGTACGTCAGTTCCGGATGCAAGATCTCCGGTCAAAATAGAAAAAAAATGCGTTGTTCCAACACGCTATGGCAGCTGTCGTCACACTGCGGAATGCGGTCCCCGGCATCAGGCAGTTTCTGCCGGGATTTCCGCGTCGACCGTTCGCCTTTCTTTGAGGGCAGCTTTCCCCGAGTAATAGAAGGCGAAGGCGAACAGGATGTTCTTCAGGAAATTCACGACGGTATTGATATACCAGAAGCTCTGCTTCGATCCCAGGATCAAATCCATGAGCGTGAACACGAATATATTCCCTGCGTAATAAATCAGTATGGCCGCGCTGAACCAGAACATTCCCTTTGAAAGTATGGACTGCTCATGATCCTTCAATCCCGTGAAGAGCGTCATGATCGCACTGATTATGAAAAAGATGCTCAATGCGGAGAGAAGGAAGTTCTCGAAATGCCAGATGTTCTTCTTCAGGCCGAACAGCAGGGAGGAGTCAGACGCTCCCGCTGTGACATACGCCCAGATCATGCCCCCTGCCCACACGAGAAGGAACACGGGGATGCTGTAGGAGAAGATCTTTTCCCTTCGATGCCCCCTGTTCCAGAACTGGAACATTTTCACGAACAGGATGAACTCCACCGGAGTGAAAAGCGTGTAGAGAAAGAAATTCTCCCGCTGATATTCAAACAATCGCTGCAGGAACGTCACGCCCAG
The DNA here is from genome assembly GCA_913060595.1 of uncultured Ignavibacteria bacterium. Lineage (GTDB taxonomy): Bacteria > Bacteroidota > Ignavibacteria > SZUA-365 > SZUA-365 > BM516. Next base: position 3,451 of record CAJXSA010000287.1, on the reverse strand, counting down.
GGCGAGCAATTCGACGCAGAGCGAGATGAACAGCAATATGAGAAGGAGGCGCAGCCCCTTCTCGAGCACATCCCTTCTTCTGTAACCCACAATCAGCGGAATGAGAACAGAGAAGACCGAGAGAGAGTGTATCACCCAGATTGCGATTGTCAGCGGGTCCGATGAATATTCGGTATCCACGTTGGCTTGCATGAGCAGGCCAAGCAGAAAATGCTTGAAGTGGAAAAAGGAAAGCAGACTGAGTAAAGGCACTGTGCAGTCATCCTTGAGCAGAGGTGGGGCAAGCAACGTGAAGGTGAGGGGGCTGCCCTGAAAAGGACAACCCTCTCATCTTCTAAATATACCATTCGCATGGGCCGTAACAAAAAGGTATACGGCGTCGCAACCGAAGGGAGAAATCAGGAATTCAGCTGGTTCGGAACCTCATGGAATCGCGAGACCGGCAGTCCGTTGCCGATCACGAAGCCCTCGGTCAGGTCCTGGCCCTGTGCGTCGACGCCGACGAGAACCATCTGCGGTTTGCCCTGGGGATCTTCCGCGTAATAATAACGCACACCGACGACGTCCTCCTGCATCAGCAGCTGCTCGATGGATACCCTGCTGAAGTAGCGGCCCTTCGTCGCACCGCGACCGGCTGCCATGCGGTAGTTGCGCGTGAGCGTCCCGGCCTCCTCGAGGGAAATGGTATGATCCTCGAGTCCGGTGAACACCGGGCGGCGGCGTGCGGACACGACGGGGGCGATCGCGGGAACGGGCATGTCCTGGTTGAGATGCTGCGCGTCGCGCGTGGTGGTGGAGGTGTTGTTCTGCTGCATGTCGTTCATTGTATTCTTCCTTGTATCAAAGATCTTCGAATCGTCGGACGGAGCGTCCATTTCAGCTGTTGAGGGGATTGAAGGGACTGCAGAACGGCGGACACGGCATCGCGCGCTCGGCCATGAAGCCGTCGACGATGTCCTTGCCGTTCGCGTCGACGCCGACGAGAATCAGCACCGGGCGACCGTTGTTTTCCTGTGCGTAGTAATAGCGGATGCCGACAACGCCTTCCTGCGAGAGCACCTGCTCGAGCGCCGCGCGTCCGAAGAATCCTCCCTTGATCGCGCCCTTGCCCGCACTCTTGCGGTAGTTGCGCGTCAGTTCGGCCGCGTCGTCGAGCGCGATCGTGTGATCCTCGAGTCCGGTGAACACCGGGCGCGTGCGCTCACGCACCTCCGGCTGCGCCGGGGCGACGGGAACATCGACATATAAATCCTGGGTGGCGGTACGAGTGGAGAGAGCTGCATTCACTGTTTCCATCGTGAACTCCTGTGAAAAGTTAATATTTGTGTGTGCTAATCGTTCTATTTACGATAATACTATTCTGTTTCCGCAGTAGTATATAATTTCGTGCTTCATTAACTCCATATTAAACAACAGGATAAATTAGGATATTTTAGAGCAAAATATCGTTTATAAGTCTGTAACTCAAAGAACTCTTTGACCGGTTTTGGAACAACATACCGGAAACATTACTGCTGTATTTCAAAGAGCGATATTATCCAGTTTTCCGTGTGCTGGCGGTCATACCGGGGATCTTCCTCGTGCGCCGCTGCGCTGCCTGCGGCCTCCTCGGACGGCAGGAACGAGTACAGGCGTCCTGTTCACAACAGCACGCCCTGTGGCGCGTCTCCTCGGAAATCTGATGACACGTTGTATCAGCGTTTCTCTATGGCAGCTCCGTGTCCAGGTGGAACATGGCGCGGCGCCCTTTCAGTGGACGGTCGCGTGTAATCTGAGTGTGCGATATTTCCGATCATAATATCCGGTTTCTATGCTGTGAACCGAATATAACAAATTTTCACTTACAATGTCACTAAAAATATGTAACGCGCGCCTTATTATTTATGAATTCGTTCATAAAATCATGAAAATGGGTTGAAAATGGCGAATTTACGGGCGAAAAAATCCCGAAGAAAGTCTTTTCAAGGGCCTGATATACCCGTGCCGCGGCGTACTTCCGTCGCGGATGATGCGTCGGACAGCAGTCTGCCCGCATGAGATACGGAATAGACGTATGGAGTGTGAGTCAGTCATTCCTTATTTTCTGACCTTTCTCTTTCGACATTCCGCATTGCTTGTTGTTCCCGTCACGTGTAGTTTATCGCCCATGCTGAAGTACCTTCTTCCCGTTCTGCTGCTTCTCCCCACCCTGCTCCCGGCGCAGTCACCCTGCGGGGAACTGCCGTTCATTCGCGGACTCCGTGTCTATGCCGGGGACGACGAGACCAACCTCCCTGTCATCGTGAAAAGGGACACCGCCCGCGCGGCCAGGGAAACCACGCTGCCGACGTATATCACCATCCGCTTCGATGTGATGGAGGAAATGCCGCCCCGGCTGGTGATACGTTTCTATCACTGCGACAAGGACTGGAACATCGACGACGATTTCATCGTCCGCGATGAATTCTTCACCTACACGCGGCAGCTCGAATACGAACAGTCGGCGGCTGGGACGGACATGTTCTCCTGGCGCTTCACGAACCGCTTCCCCAGCGAATACCACCAGTTCGTGCGCTTCCTGTATTCGGGTAACTGGATTTTCGACATCGTCGACGAGCGGGATGAAGATCAGATCTATGCCTCCGGCCGCTTCATCGTGGTCGAGAACATCGTGCGGTCGAACCTCAACGTGCGCAACGACTACTGGTCGGACTTCCGGCCGCCGCGCAACGAGGTGCACCGGCTCGCGCTTCGCATCGCCGTTCCGAAGACGCTGTTTCCCGATTACGTGCGCAGTGTGGATTTCTACAAGAACTTCAATCTCTGGGAGCAGTACCGCGTCGACAGCTACGACCGGCAGGAGAACACCTTCGTCGAGGGCATCGGACTGGCGGAAAAGACCTTCCGCTACGAAAACATGCCGCCGGGCAACGGCTATCGTTTCCTCGACCTGCGCAGTCCCGCCACCTATGCCGAGGGCCGGGTGCTCACGAAGTTCGAAGGACCGGATTTCACCCGCTACCGTTTCAGCGCGGACGCCAGCCGCTATCACGGCGCCGCCGAAACCACGCCGCTGCGTTCCTTCGATACGGATTACCTCTGCGTGCGCTTCGAGCTCGAGCACCCGTTCATCGACGACAGGGACATTTTCGTCGCGGGCATTTTCAACAACTGGGATCCCCAGTGGGAAGACCGCCTGCTCTTTGACGAAGAAACCGCGCATTACATGGCGCACCGCTGGCTGCTGCGCGGCGCCTATGACTACCAGTACATCCTCGGACGCTATGACGAAGAAGCGGGCTATGTGGTCGATCAGGACTGGATCTCCCTCGCGGGCAACACCTGGGCCGCCAACAACCTCTACTGGGCAATCATTTACTACGACGACGATCAGTTCGGCGGCGTGACGCGCGCCGTCGGATTCAGCGCCGCCATCGCGCGCTGATCATCCCGGAATCCCATGAACCTCTCC
>CAJXSA010000286.1 GCA_913060595.1 uncultured Ignavibacteria bacterium | reverse complement strand
GAAGGCTTCTTGTTTTTGATGTTGCCGAGTGTGATCTGATTCACGCCGCTTTCGCGGGAAATGGCCGCGACCGTCCACCCCTGCTCGAGCAGATGCGCGATATGCTGGGTGACGAGTTCGAGTTTGTCCTGTGTCATCTGCAATGCCCCTGTATGGTGCTGAATTGTTGCCTCCGATGTATCGGCCGCTGCGCGGCAGCCTGCAGAAATATAACCCTTTCTCCCGGATCCGTTCGCATCTGTTTGAGCGCAACGGACATAAAAAAGCCCGCTTCCGATGAAAGCGGGCTTCGGCGGTGCAGATATCCTGAGTCCTGGTTATCCTGCCGCTCTATCTTCATGCAGCATGCCTCATGGATGGAGCTGCGTCTGTGTGTCGCCTCATGGTGTTGCGTTCAGGCGTCAATGGCAAGATAGAGCAAGGAAACGGGGAGATCAGTAACTTATGTCACAGAAGCTCACTTCTTTTTTTCAGGGCGCCGCGGTCGAGTATGCGCAGCACGCCGCGGGAGAGCGACAGAAGTCCCTGACGCTCGAGTTCCTTGAGATGCCGGCTCACGACCTCGCGCGCGCTGCCTACTTCATTGGCGATTTCCTGGTGCGTGGTCTCGAGCACGCCCTCCTCTCCCGTCGTCTGCTCGAGCAGGGCGTCGATGATGCGCAATTCGACGCGACGAAACAGCATGTCCTCGACCAGGCCGATGACGTTGTTGAGCGTTTTGCTCAGATAGCCGATCACGTAGTCACGCCAAAAATCCTCCTTCGCCGTCCACTCGCGAAAGACATCCGCCGGAACCAGCCAGACCGCGCTGTCCTCCTCAACCACCGCATGCGCGGGAAACATCGCCGTTTTCATCAAACAGGTGAGCGTCAGGATGCAGCTTTCGCCCTCGCGTATGCGGTACAGTGTCACCTCATGTCCCTGCCGGCTCAGCTTGTACACCCGCAGCATGCCTGTCCGAAGGATGGGGAAGTGATGGCAGGCGTCACCCTCACGGCTGAGCACCGTCCCCGCGGGAATGTCCTGCAGGATGGCGTGCTCCGCGAAGGATGCGCGCACGGCGTCTGAAGCGTTCGCAAGCAGAGGGATATCCTTCATACGGTACTCCGGGCTTGTTGCGGTGAAATCGTATCAATGATAGCACAAATACATCGTGTCTTTCAAGCGAATTCCGGCGCGAATGCGAGGAGGCAGGGAAATTCATTGCCCCCGGGATAATTTTGATGGTTTTTGTTGTTCTTTCTGTGAACGCGACATTCAGTGGAGAGCATATGACTCAGATACACATACTGGCCGCGGTCCTGATGCTGCTTCCGTTCTGGACGGGATGCGGCGACGAAGGCGGTCGAGAGGCCTATACAGCAGCGGACGGAGCGCGTCCGGGAGATCAACAGACAAGGAGTGCAGGAATGCAGGAAGACAATGCAGCCGCCGCACGCTCGGCGAGCGGAATAAAGGACACGCTGACACTCGGTGCCGGCTGTTTCTGGTGCGTGGAAGCGGTGTTCGAGCAGCTCGATGGAGTGGAATCGGTGCAGGCGGGTTATGCGGGAGGTGATGTGCCGAATCCGACATATGACGCCGTCTGCAGCGGCAGTACGGGACATGCGGAGGTGGCGCAGGTGGTATTCGACACCGGGATGATCAGTGTCGCAGAAATTCTCGAGATGTTCTGGAAATCCCACGACCCGACGACGCTGAATCGTCAGGGAGCCGACGTCGGAACGCAGTACCGCTCTGCCATTTTCTACCACAACGAAGAGCAGCGAAGGATCGCTGAAGCCTCAAAAAATGCGGCACAGGAATATTTTGACGATCCCATCGTCACGGAAATCTCTCCGCTGGACCGCTTCTGGGTCGCGGAAAACTATCATCAGGATTATTACCGAAACAACAGGAACGCGCCCTACTGCCAGGTGGTGATCGCACCCAAGCTCCGGAAGCTGAATCTCGAGGACTGATTTCCGATATCGGTGCGGTCTCGCCTGAGAGCGTCGCTACGTCCGTATACAACGAGGGCTGCCCAAACTGCGGGCAGCCCTCGCTGTCTTGTTAGGGGGATTCAGGTTATTTCATCAGCGTCATCCGGCGCGTCTCCACCATGTCACCGCTTTCAAGGCGCGCGAGGTAGAGGCCGGAAGGCAGTCCCGCCGCGTCAAAGGCAACCGTATGGCTGCCGGCGTCGACGGTTCCACGCAGCAGCGTCGCGACTTCCCGTCCGAGGAGGTCGTACACGCGCAGGGTCACCAGGGCGCGTTCCGGAAGCTCGAAGCGCAGCGTGGTGGAGGGATTGAACGGATTGGGATAGTTCTGGCAGAGGCGCAGGCTGGCCGGGAGCGCGGGACGCTCGTCCACATCCGTCACCGTACTGCGCGGCGTGAGAATATCCGCGCTGCCGCGGGCGTCCTCGACGCTTGTGCCGCCATGGGTGGTTTCATAGCCCACCTCGGAGACCATGATGTCGAGGCTGCCGTTGGTGGCATTGGGAATCAGGTAGCCTCCGTCGGCACCGGTCACGGAGAAGAAGAGATTGCCCGCGGCGTCCATGCCGTACACCCAGGCGTCGGCGAGTTCTTCGCCGCTGGATGCGTCACGGATGGTGCCGCTGACCTCGGCCATGCCGGCTTCGGACTGCTCTTCAAGCGTGAAGGTCATCGAACCGGTCGCACCGTCCCAGCGGCTCTGTTTCCAGTCGTGCGTGCCGCCCGCATACTGTCCGACATAGCCGAGCGCGCGGACACGAATCACGGCGTTCTCCCATGCCTGCAGCTCGAAGCCGCCATGCATGTCCGTCGTCGAGCGCAGGGTCATTCCCGTCGCGGCATTGACCGCTTCGACGATCACATGTGCGGGAGCGCCGCCACGCGAGGTGACCTGCCCGCGATAGCTGCGCGGCGCGACAGGTGCGGTGGCAAGTGCGAGGTCGATGCCGGTCACGGCGCCCGGTGCGCTGACCGTCACGGCGGTCGCGTTGGACGCGCTCGCGGCGTCATCGTAATACTCGCCGAGATAGCCGCGCGCGGCGGAGAATACCGTATAGTCGCCGGAGGGGAGGCCGTCGACCGTGTAATCACCACTGGCATCCGTCCGTGCACCCCGCTCGAAGCGATGCGTCGTGCTGCGCACGAATACGACCGCGTGGGCGAGAGGATCGCCGGTGTCTTCATCGCTGATACGGCCGCTGATGCTGCCGCCCCGGTCGAGCGAGAAGTCGATGCCTGTCACGGCCTGGCTGGCGACCGTGACCTTCGAGGCGGAGGACATGTCGGCGACGTCGTCATAGTATTCGGGGAGAAAATCTTTCGCATGTGCGCGGACCACGTAGTCCGCAGGCGGGAGTCCGGCGATCATGTAACTGCCGTCGGACGCGCTGCGCGCGGTGCCGTACCCGTGGCCGAGACTGTTCGGTGAAGGACGCGTGTTCGCCCATGCGCGCACGACGGCATCCGCGACGGCGTTGCCGTTCGCATCGCGCACGACGCCGGCGATGGATCCGCCGAAGGTATCGAGGCTGAAATCGATTCCCGTCTGTGTGGTGGTGTTCGCGTCAAGCGACAGCGGGGTGGCCTGTGTGGCGTCCGCGACGTTGTCGTAATATTCTGTGACCAGGCCCTGCTTCACCGCCCGGACGATGAAGGTGCCGGCGGGGACTTCCAGCGTGTAGCTGCCGTCGCTGCGGCTGCGCGTCTGCAGCCAGCGCAGCATGGGACTGTTCGACATCTCCGCAAAGATGACCGCGCCTTCTACGGGTGCGCTGCTGTTGTCGTACACGTGGCCTTCGATGGTATACACCGGATCCGGCTGCCGCTCGTTGAGAGCGAAATCGACGTCGCTCACCGTGGCCGCGGAAACGACGGTCACCTTGTCGGCGGCGTTGGGGTCGCTCTTCCCGTCGTAATACTGCTGGATATACTTCTGTGCCTGCGCAGACACGATGTAATCCCCGTCCGGCAGGCCGGTGATTTCATAATTGCCCTGTGCGTCCGTGCGGGCGTGAAAGCCGGCGTTGGAACCCGAGGGCGGAATGCGCTGCGATCCGCTCATCGCGAATACGATCGCATCGGCGATGGGATCGCTGGTCGCGGCGTCGGTGACCGTGCCGCGGATTTTCCCGCCCTCGCTGAGAATGAAGTCGATGTTATCTATTGTCGGGACCGCCGGATCGGTCACGAACTCCGTCGCCTTGTCCTGTGTCAGCACGTCGTCGAAGTATTCAGGGATGTAGCCCGTCGCCTCGGCGCGCACGACATAGGTGCCGCCGGGAACGTCGACGCTGAACGCACCGCTGGCATCGGTTTTTCCCGTCACCAGGAAGGGCAGCATTCCCACGCTCATCACGGAGACGCGCGCATTCGCGACAGGACCGTTCGCGTCGCTGACGCTGCCCTTGAAAGTATGTGTCACGGCCGGATTGCCCAGCATGACCACGACATCGGATCGGATGGTGACCGTCCCGATCTGTGCGGTGGCGATGACGATGCCGCGCGGAACGCTGTTCTGTGTTGCGGCGGTGAGCAGTCCGCCTGCGGTGATCGATCCGAATGCCGACGGATCGAGATCCCAGGTGAGCTGATCGATCTGCACCTGCTGCTTCAGTCCTGCGGCCGTCCACTCCCAGGCCGTCGCGCTGAACTGAATCTGCTCGCCCGGTTTTACCGTCAGGGGGCCCGCCGGACTGTGGGATGGCGTGACCTCCAGGATCATGCGCGTGTTCTGCGCGAAAACAAGACTGGTCGAACACAGCAGAATGGCGAGGATAAGCAGTAATCTTCCTCTCATGGTGTTCCTCCGAGTTTATAAAAATGATTGATTTTGCCGCTGCATATGATTGTAAGACAAGAATCAGGGGGGAAATGTTACACTCGCAATCTGGGAAATTGACGATACTCGGAAGAAATCCTACAGGATTGTCATATGAATGTAAGGTGTTGTTAATATTCGTTCCCTATGTTGCACATGGTTTCGTTTCCATGCGGTGTGAAACGAACGTGTGTGCAAGAGGAGAGAACAACACGAGAGGCGCAAGCAATGCTTCGCTATACGTACAGAGAACTCACGACATTTTCGCTCGTCATGCTGCTGCTGGTCTGGGCGTTTTACCTGCTCGATTCGGTGCACACGCGCTGGGTCGAAGGCCGGGTGCGTTCCCATGTCTCGGATCAGCTGGTGCAGCGGGGAGTGGGACTCGGCAATACGCTCAATGATA
>CAJXSA010000285.1 GCA_913060595.1 uncultured Ignavibacteria bacterium | reverse complement strand
AGACCAGCGGCTTCCCTGGTTTCGCGTGACATACAGATCCATGCCGCCGGCGGCCTTGGAGTTCTCTCCGTCGGGGAAACCGTCTGATGCGTAATACAGGGTGCGGCCGTCAAATGCGATGGAGGGTGTGCGCTCCTCGCCCTTGGTGTTCACATCCGGACCGAGGTTTACGGGACGACCCCATGTGCCATCGAGCTGACGACGCGACATCCACAGGTCGGTGCCGCCGTAGCCGCCCGGACGATCCGACGCGAAATACAGGGTGCGGCCGTCAGGGGAAATCGAAGGCTGTGATTCCCAGTACGTCGTGTTGATCTGGTCGAAGTTGTCGACGATCGGCTCCATGCGCAGGTCCTTGCCCTCGGGGTTGTCGAGGTTGCGTGCCGAAGACCATTCGGTGCCGCGATCGTTCCACTCGGCCATGTATATGTCACACTTCCCGTAACCGTCCGGCTGGCGGCAGAGCGCCAGGTACAGGGTGCGGCCGTCGGGAGATATTGAGATGGCGCCCTGGGATTCCGGCGTGTTGATAACCTCGGAGAGGTACACGGGCTTTTCCCAGTTGCGCTCGATATGATTGACGCGGTACACGTCGTCCCAGTAGTCCTGACGCTTGGGGTTGGGGCGACGCGATGTGAAGAACAAAGTACCGTTCGCGGTCACTGCCGGTGCGTAATCGTCCCACGCGGAGTTGACGTTCTCGCCGACATTTTCCACCACACCGCCAGTGACGAGTGCGATGTCGGCAGGCTCCGTGCCGGAGCAGCCGCTCATGAGGACCGCGACAAAAATGATGCTTGTGATGTAGAAAGCGTACCGTTGCATGTAATCCAAACCCGCAAAGTGTGGGAGAATCGTGAATTGGAGATCAGAAGGCTTCGTACTTGAGGCCAATGGAGAACTGGACGGACATCACTTTCCAATCATCGATGGGGATGTCACGGCCCCGGTCCGTGATCGTATCCGTGACTTTCGTCAGGGGATATCCAACACGGAGCTCAGGGTTGATGTACCAGCGCGGCCGGACGATATAATCATATCCGAAACCGACCATCGCCTCCAGTCGAAGTGTTCCGTCGAATTCGCCGGTGGATACTTCACGACGCGTATCCAGCAGTTCGCGGTACGACAGCTCCGCATCAACAATTTCCTGATCATGACGCACAGTGGCCGCCATGGGCAGACCGACGGTGGGACCCGCGAACACGTACCAGCGCGCGAGACGCGGCTGCCAGCGGGCGAAAAGACCGAAGGTCAGGTACGAAAGCGACACGTCACCGATTTCCTCGTAGGTCACCGACCGCACGTCGACGGCGGAACCCGTGGAAATCGGCGTGTCGATGTCACGCTCGTACGATTCCTTGGTGTGCTTGTTGTCATAATAGATTTTGGCCATCACCGCCCAGGAGGGTGACCATGCGTACGTGATGTCCGCACCGATCTGGGCGCCGATGTTTCCGAGGTTGAAACCGCCTTCGAAATTGCAATCGCAGTCGGTTCTGAACTCTCCCATGTTCGTGTTGTGATTCAACCCCAGGAAGCCGCTGACAAAAACACGAGAGACGTCAGGGCTATAGACGGTCTGTGCCATGCCAGCGCTTGACATGACCAGCAGGCTCGCGATCACAAAACAAGATCGCAGAAAGGGTAATCTCATAAGCACACCTGATATCAATGACCAATAAAAAAGACCTATTTGCAGTAAGGTAAGGGAACGCAACGCTTGAGCGGAAGAACAAATGAGCGAGCAGTGATGAGAGTGCGGGAGCCTGATTCCCAGAAATCGTTGAAAACAGCCAACTTATGTGAAAAATATTCACACAAGAATATACGAATAATGATTCGAATGTCAATGACTTTCCCGACCCGTAACAGGGAAATATCAGTGCATGGAATCCCACGTTGACCGTGTGTGTTGGGCATCAGACTCAGAGTAGCTTGTGCTGAGCGATCAGCTGTTTTTCCGCAATGCGCCAGATCTTCTGGCAGGGGAAAGCGTTTGAATATAATGCTTCGTCGAGAATAATGGAATCAATTTTCCTCGGATTGAGATTTTGAAGCAGATTGAGATCCTTGTATTCCCGGACAGAGCCATTCAGCGTGACGGATAAGTTAGTCCTTTCAGCAAGGCGAAGCAAGAAGGCGGCAAATCCGTCCTGCAGCGAAGCGCCGGTCCCGCGGTCGCTGACGACCACGCGCTGCAGACCAGCGTGCTTCCACTGCGCAGCACGGTCGATCCAGCGTTCCGCCTCTTCCGATCCGTCACCCTTGGAAATTATCTCCGCGGCATCGACCGATGCTTCGACAACAATTTTGCGTGGGCCGAAACGTTCGAGCAGGGGTGGGAGGAGGTTGCCTTCCTCCAGCGACGTGGACGGAAGCACCATGCGGGAAACACCGGCCTCGTCGAAACCGCGTGCGATGTCATCTGTATGCGAAAGGGCAGCGGAGAACTGCACGGGAATATCGACTGCATGTGAAATGGCCGACAGCACATCGAACACTGCGCCCGGATCACTGCACGCATCCATCACGGAGACGACGTGCAGCGCCTTCGCGTTTTCTCCGCGCCAGAGGCGTGCGAGCCTGACCGGATCGATGGGGTACTGCCCATCTGTACCGGGCTCACCGTCCGCGGTGCGGAGACAGCGTCCCTCTCGAATATGCAGTGCGGGAATTATGAGCATGCGTGCCGTTGCTCGTCAGTTGTCCTGTGCGTTTCGCGTGTACGGTTCGATCCTGTCCTCGGTGTATGCCTTCTGCATCCACCAGAAATTTTTCGACCGCGGGTCGTCGGGCGCGACGTTTTTAAGCTCCTCCGGTGTCTCGATATACATGCGCACATGCACATCGGTTCGCAAACTGCGCCGCTGCAGTCGGCCGTTCTGCATGTTGAACACCGTAAGCCCCCCTGCGGTTACATCGAAGGTGTCCATCGTCGCCATTCCCTGCCCTGTGTCGAAAGTCTTGTCGCCCTTGTACCGCGAAACAATATCGACGTCGATATGCGCGAGGCGCCCACGGGGAGACGACACGATGTCGCGCACGGTGTAGGTCGCGATGTCCTCCTTGGCGAGATACCCCAGCGTCTCCGGATGTATCAATCGCCATGTCGAGTCCTTCCCCACGGGCCATTCGGGCAGCTTCTGAAACGCGAGCTGCAGGACGGACTTGAGTTTCGCGTCGGCGATCGCGCTCTTGATGGCTTCACGATCGCGCTGCCTGGTCGTCCGGTAGTCGTCACGCAGGTAATTCTTCACGACGTCGTCCAGCGCGTCAACGCCGCTGATGCGCCCGTCAGGCTCCACCACTATTTCAAACGGTGCGTTCACAGGCGCGTTGTGTTCAGCAAAACGCTTCTCGACGTCATAGCTGTTGTCCACATCGGAATCGTAGGCGACGTCGCCGCTCTTTCCCGCCGATGTGTACGTGCCCGTGAACGTGACGCGATCACAGGTGACGCGCATGCGGCCGCCCCCACCGGGACGCGCGGAGAGGACCTCGAAACGATACCAGTGCCGGAGCTCCTGGTAGTTGTTCTCGTCTTCGGTCGAGTCGCGGTACATGCGCACATGCTGCGTATTGGAAATGAGAAACCCGAAACGGTCTCCTTCTTCGAAACGGTAGGTCAGTGCAACCGGCGCCTCGAGAGCGACCGTTGCTCCCCGGTCCTCATCGGTGAGGATGTTTCCGGGATCTGCATTCGCGGCTTCCGCAACCGGAGCAGAGCGGCCCTCCTCTTCCTCTCGCTGATTCGAGTTGCAGGCGACTGCGCCGAGCAGGAGGAACGCGATCAGCACGGGAACATGACGTTTCATCGGAATGGACCTCATCGGGTTCGTTCACGGATACATGATGTAGGGTGTCCTGGCGCGGAGAAAGCGGCGCAGCCCGTCGTCCCATCCGGGTGATTGCGCGGTACGAATCTGGCTGCAGAATGAGGCGGCCCCGGCCAATAAGGAAATATACGACGTGCATGTGATTTTTCCATCATAGCGATGCAGGAAGAACCGAAGTATCTCCACGCCGCATCGCCAGGCAGGGAATCGATGCCGGTCGGTGATCGTGAGCCGCACACCTCCGCATTCCGTACCTTCATATCGCGGACGCGATGCGCCGGGCCGCGCTCGCGGCACGAATCGCACAGGCGCAAAATGCACTCCGGGTATCGCGCGCGCGTTCAAGGCCGACGCGGCGTCCTCACTGTCGACGAACGGGGCACCGAAAAGGAGAAAAGGGGTTTCCGTCCCGCGGCCTTCCGACAGGTTGCTTCCCTCGAGAAGACAGGTCCCGACATAGGCCAGTGCCGCGTCAACCGAAACGATGTTCGGGGATGGCGGCACCCAGGGAAGTCCGGTTTCATCATAATACATGCGGCGTTCCCATCCGCGCATCGGGACGACGGTCAGGCGTGCCGCCGCCTTCCCGCGCAGCCACCCTTCCCCCACCGCCATGCGGGCCAGTTCTCCGGCGGTCATCCCGTGACGCACGGGAACAGGGAGATAGGAGACGAAGCTCCGCAGACTGTCCTCCCGTATCGGACCGGATACGGATACGCCTCCGATGGGATTTGGGCGGTCGAGCAGCACGACGTCGACACCGGCCTCCGCCGCAGCCTCGATGCAGTACATCATCGTGCTGATATACGTGTAATAGCGAGCCCCGATGTCCTGAAGATCCATGACCAGCACGTCAATGTCTTCGAGCATGGCCGCGGTCGGCCTTCTGCTGTTCCCGTACAGTGAGTGCAGCGGCAGGCCGTCGTGCGAGGACGAAAGCACGTGTTCGCCCGCGTCCGCGCTTCCGCGGAAGCCGTGTTCGGGAGAAAACAGCGCGGTGAGCGTGACAACGGACATCGAGCGCAGCGTGTCGTACAGGAAGGTGCCGTTGCGCAGGCGCGCGGTGTGATTGCATAGCAGTCCAACCCTGCGTCCGGTCAGGAGGTGCAGTGAGTCCTCGAGCAGCACCTCACAGCCTGGGGTGACCTGCGCCACGACTGATCCGGCGACGGACGGCCCTGCAGGCTGCGCTCCTGCGGAAGCATACGCGGCCGCGGTCATCAAGAGGAGAAATGCGGTCCGCACGACGCGGGACCGGTGTCGCGCGGCACGCTCGTTCATACGCGTCCCTCGCTTTCCTGAAGCAGTGCCCACGCGGCGAGCGTCATACCGTCCCAGATTCGACCGTCGGCGATCATGCTGCGCACTTCCTGCGGTGTGCAGCAGAG
>CAJXSA010000284.1 GCA_913060595.1 uncultured Ignavibacteria bacterium | reverse complement strand
CGGACGCGGCGATACCCTGTCCGCCTGCGGCGGGGGGATATTGCTGCGCAGTACCAATCGGGGATCGAACTGGTTGAAAGTCCCTGACGCACCGGGAACAGACGCCGTGCTCGCGCGACCGGGACTGCTCCTCGTCGGTGGTCCCGCAGGACTTTCACGAACTGTCGACGGCGGAGCCACATGGGAGACGCTCCCTGCCGTTCCTGACAGCGTCACGGCGCTGTTCGAGGCGGACGGCATTGTGTTCGCATCGCTGTCGCCATCGGAAACGGATTCTCTGGGACAGACATTCTATCGCTCGACCGACGCCGGTGATACCTGGGGAGCGACGGACCTCCGCGGCACCGCCATCCGGACCATGAGTGTGCATGGCGGGATGTTCTATGCCGGAGAGGCCGCGCCTGCAGGGACGGAGTATTTCTTTCAATCCAGCGATTCCGGTCGCACGTGGATACCCGTACCGCCGCCTTCACCGCCGTTCCCGCATGACATACGCGCGCTGCATTCCGCCTCCGACGGATTGCTCTGCTCGCTCGGCGGCATCGGGATCTGGAAGCTCGGGGACAATGCGGAAAGCTGGCGAAACGTATCATATGGTCATTTCCCTGTCGGCGTCGCGAAACTCGCCTTCGACGATTCGCGCATCTACGCGTACAGCATGAAAGAGAACTTCATCGCCGTGCGAGCGCACGGATCCCCGACGTGGGAGCCCTTGCTGTCGGCCACGGCGCATCTGAACGAGCGTCCCGGGGACATGTTCCTCCACGCGGGTGCGCTGTACCTGGGAATCAGCGGCGCGGTACTCCGGTCGCTGGACATGGGAACAACGTGGAGCAGCAGCCCTGTCCCGCATCGCGGGGCGAGCGTGCAGTCGATATCGGCGGCGGGGAGCAGGCTGATAGCCGGGGTCGCCTATCACCCCGCAGTGTATTCGGATGACGGAGGCGCAACCTGGGCGGCAGGGAAGGGGGCAGCACCCGAATGGTGGTTCGGTTTCGCGCATCGCGGGAACGAGGTCTATGCCGCGACGTCCGGCGGCGTTCTGCGGTCGACCGACAGAGGAGAAAATTGGAGTTTTATCCTGGGCGGGATTTCCTTCGCGGTCGCCATGCAGGATGACAGCTTTCTTCTCGTCGCCTCACAGGCAGGTGTGAAACGGTATCGCCTCGATACGATGGAAGGGACGACACTGTGGTCGGGGCCGGCGTATGTGCTGCACGTTTTGCCTTCAAAGCAGGGCCTGTTCGCAGCGACCGGGGATTCCGGTGTGGTGTATTTCCCGAACGGTCTTTCGCCGGTTGCGATCAACGCCGGCCTTCCGCAGGTCGGTTTCGCTCCGCCAACGGTATGCCGCATCGCATTTGATTCCCATGACGGACGGCTGTATTTCGGCAACTGCGGGCTGCCGGGACTGTGGTCCCTAAAACTTTCAAGTATCGTGGGAGTGGAGCATCCCCCGTCGCTGCCGCTTCGCCCGGAAATTACGGGCATTCATCCGCATCCGCTCAGCACGGAAGGAATGGTGCGTCTCTCCCTTCCCACGGAAGCGCCGGTGCGCCTGCGGCTGGTCGATGTGCTGGGAAGAACGCGCAGCATTCTGCACGAAGGCCCTCTCCCTGCAGGAGCGAACAGCATCGCAGTCAGGCCGCACTCCCTCGCTCCCGGAATCTATCACATTCTCCTCGAGACCGGGAATTCGGTCGTCGTGCGCACGGTGGTGATCATGTAGTGCGAAAATGCCGGCGTCGCCGGGGAATGGCGCCCCGGTGTGGATTGATTGTATATTTCATCCAGCCCAGATTACATGAACAGGAAGAGAGGAACATACATGGCGGAACTCAAAACGAAAAAGAACAGTGCCGATGTCGCTGCGTTTGTCGCCGGCATCGAGAACGATCAGAGGCGCCGGGACGCTGAAATTGTTCTCAAGATGATGAAAGGCATTACACGCGCCGAACCCGCAATGTGGGGCGACAGCATCGTCGGCTTCGGCAGCTACCACTATGTGTACGAGAGCGGCAGGGAGGGGGACTGGTTCCTCACCGGCTTTTCTCCGCGCAAACAGGCGCTGACACTCTATATCATGGCGGGGTTCTCGCGCTATGGCGAGCTGATGGAGAAACTTGGCTCGTACAAAACAGGCAAGGCCTGCCTGTATATCAAGAAAATGGAGGACGTGGATCAGAAAATCCTGCGTGAACTGATCACCGAATCCGTCCGGCACCTGAAGAAGATTTCGAAAACGAAGAAATAATGTCCGACAGTATCGAGTTCATTCCTTCCCGCGGAGATATTTCGTGATTTTCGAAAAGATCTTTTTTCCTGTCGTTTTCACCGGAATCCTTGCTGTCTGTATGACAGCATCCCTCGTCGCACAGCAGCAGGAGTTCCCGGATCCCGCGTTCTTCGCCGGCAGCTACCGGCTTGTCGGGAAGGCGTTGGAAAGCGATTCGACATTCGAGGGGACGCTGGTCCTGCTGATCGCTGAGGACAGTCTCATTGTCGTGCGAAGGGTGAACGGGGAGCGTTTGCAGGGAAGGTGGGGAATCGAACCGGTTCTGGAGGGTGAGCTGCGTGTGGTGCGCATGCGTTTTTCACAGGGAGACGGCACGCTGGAAGCGACCTATCTGTGGCAGGCGGATCTTGACAATTATCCGCGGATGTCGGGCTACCTGTATCGAAAGGGCCTCGCGACGGACGACCCAGGCCTGGAGGTGCTGTTCTACCAGTTGCAGGACATCGACGAAAACCCACCCGCGGAACGAGAGGATGCGACCCGCTGAGTGAGAAAGCATCGTGTCCGCGCCTCGGCGCATGGTGGTTCCGAGCAGAGAGAATGCCCGATAGCCGATCAACGCGAAAGGGACAGCCGCGGCTGTCCCTTTGCTGATAGGCATGCGGTGTGGCGCATCAGTCCAGCACGGCGCGGACCTCCTCGAGAATCTCGCAGCTGCGCACGACGTCTTTCATCGTCGTGTGGTCCGGGTACAGTGGGCGGTCGATGTCGAGATGATCGACGTGACGCCGCACGACTTCGCGTCCCTTCTGCACGCCGACGCCGTTGTGGAAGTCGCGGAAATCCAGCGCCTGTGCAGCGGCCATGAACTCGATGCCCAGCACGCCGCAGGCGTTGTCGATGATCTGTGCGTTCTTCATCGCCGTGTTCATACCCATGGATACGAAATCCTCCTGGTCGGCCGCGGCGGGAATGGACTGTATCGACGCTGGTGCCGAGAGTATGCGCTGTTCCACGATGAGGCTGTCGGCCGTGTACTGACTGAGCATCAGTCCGGAGAACATTCCGGCGCCCTTTGTCAGGAAGGAGGGGAGTCCGACGCTGAGCGCAGGATTGAGCAGGCGGTTGAGGCGGCGTTCTGAAAGCACGCTGACCATGGTGATGGCCGCACCCGCCATGTCCATCGGCAGGGCGACGGGAGTGCCCTGGAAGTTGGCCCCTGTCAGCGTGAGGTTTTCTTCCGGGAAGAATATCGGGTTGTCTCCCACGCCGTTGAGCTCGATCTCGACCTGTGTCTTCGCATGTGCGATCGCATCGTGCGCGGCACCGATGACCTGCGGCGTGGAGCGCATCGAATATGCGTCCTGCACCTTGACCTTCATCTTGCCCGTCTGCAGGTCGCTGCCCCTGATACAGGATGCGATGGCGGCGGCGCTTCGCACGGCGCCCGGGAAGCCGCGTACTTCATGCAGGCGCGTGTCATACGGCTTCAGGTTGGCCAGCAGCGCTTCGAGCGACATCGCCGCGGCGATCTCGGCCTGCTGCAGCCAGCGATCCATATCATAAAGGTGGATGGCGCTCATGGCCGTGAGCAAATTCGAACCGTTAATTGTGGCGAGTCCGTCGCGCGCTTCGAGACCGGGCACAGGAATGCCCGCTGCTTCCAGCGCCTGGCGGCCTGGCATGCGTTCGCCCTGGTAAAACGCCTCCCCTTCTCCCATCATCAGCAGCGCGACCTGGGACATCGGCGCGAGGTCGCCGGACGCGCCGACCGATCCTTTCTGGCATACCACGGGTGTGACGCCCTTGTTGAGCATCGCGATCAGCGTCTGCGTGATCTCCGGACGGCAGCCCGAGTTGCCATGCGCATGCACGTTGATGCGGCCGGCCATCGCGCCGCGCACATATTCAATCGGTGCCGGTTCGCCGATGCCTGCGGAGTGATTGTAGATGAGGTATTTCTGAAATTCCTTGACTTGCGCGTCATCGAGGACGACTTCGGAAAACTCCCCGATTCCCGTATTGATGCCGTACATGATTTCATGATCCGCGATCTTTTTCTCGAGCATGGCGCGGCACACCTTGATGCGTTCGAGTGCGTCGGGATGCAATTCTACTGTTTCGCCATGACGTGCGATGCGCACGAGTTTTTCCACGGTCAGACCCGAACCGTCCAGCACTATCGACATGTTACCTCCGGATGCAAAAAAGAACTATGAAGTAACATAGCGTTTTATCGGGAATCGAGGCAAGGTGGGGACGTACTGCTCCGCCGCGTTTCAATAATGAGACATAAACAACGCGGGGGCTGCCGTTTGTCGGCAGCCCCCGGGGGGCACCCAGCGCTGAGGGGCGCAGGGAAACATGTCATGGGCGGGAATTATTTCACTTGCTCTTCGCCACGTTTTCGAGCGTCTTGACGACCAGGTCCCAGAAACGGGCAGTGGCGGGAATGTTGATGCGCTCGTCGGGACTGTGCGCACCCTCGATGGTCGGACCGAAGGAAATCATGTCCATGTTCGGGAACACTTCGCCGATGAGGCCGCATTCGAGTCCGGCATGAATGGCCTTGATCTCGGGATCCTTGCTGAACAGCTCGTTGAAGCTCTGCTTGACGAATTTCAGTGCGCTGGACTCCATGTTGGGCTTCCAGCCGGGGTAGCCGTCGCCCTGCACGACCTCGAAGCCGGCGAGGCGCAGCACGGCGCCGACGGTGGCGACGATGTCGGCCTTCTCCGATTCGACGGAACTGCGCTGGCTGGTACCGATGGTGATGTTGTCGCCGTCCATGGTGACCGTGGCGAGCATGGTTGACGTCTCTACCAGTCCTGCAATGTCCGCGCTCATCTTGATCACGCCGGTGGGCAGTGCCTGCAGCGCGTCGAGAAGCGCGGTGAACTGTGCGTCGTCCGCAACCTTTCCGTTGCCGCCGACCTTGGTGGCCGTGACGGTAAGACCGGGTTCGACGGCCTTGATTTCATTGAGGAACAGTTCCTGGTAGCC
>CAJXSA010000283.1 GCA_913060595.1 uncultured Ignavibacteria bacterium | reverse complement strand
CGGACAGACGTACAACCTGCACGGCGAGGCGCTGACCCAGCAGCAGCTGGCCGATTATCTCAACGGTGCCTTCGGGACTGAGCTGACGTACACCGCGGTGTCCGTCGAAGAGTACCGCGAGGAGCGTATCGCCGAACTCGGCGCATTCCTGGGAACCATCATCGCCGGCATCTACCAGGGCATCCGCGATGGCAAGGCCGACAATCCCAGCCATTTCGCCGAAGCCGCTGGCAGGGAACATCAAAGCTGGCAGAGCTATTTTCAGACACTTGCCATTGGCGGGAGTGAGACATGAAGCCCTCGACTACGACGATAAAAACCATAGCCCAGGCACGGAATTTCGTCAAGAAGGTGAAAGTCTGCACGGTATTTCCGAGCGAGAAGGTGGAACACACGTCGCTGTGGGAGAACGTGGATCTTCCCGACAAGAAGCCCGGGGAAGCCGGATGGGGCGAGAAGATGCACGCGGTATGGACATGGAAGACGCGGCTCCCGGCCGAGTATCCCGACGACATCTACTATGGCAAAATCAAGGGCGGTTTTGCGGTGCTGATGGACCGCACGTACATGGCGGAAACGCATTTCCCCGCGGCGTACAAACCGGTGCGAACGCTCAACAGGCTGGCGCAGCGCATCAACGAATTCATCGAGGAGCAGCCGTGGGACACCACGACGCTCCGGCGCGCGGTTATGGAGGAGGTCGCCTGCAGCAAATCGCAGTTTGACACCGCACTGAAGAATCTGCAGATTACGATGAACATCGTCCGTCTCAATGATCCACGCGCGGAACAGGATACCTGGGTACCCTTCCGCGAACTTTACCTCGAGGTCTGGCAGCGCCACGCAGATGCGGAGTAGCGACTGCTGGAACAAACCAACCGTCACAAATACAAGAATATACAGGAGTGAGCATGCTGCAGCGCAATCTTGGTTCATCAGGAATACCGGTTTCAGCAATCGGTCTTGGCTGTATGGGACTCTCCGAATTCTACGGTGAGCCCATGCAGGAAGCAGACGCGATCAAACTTCTGCATGAGTCCGTGGAACTCGGTATCAATCATTTCGACACCGCCGAGATCTACGGGCAGGGACGCAATGAGCAGCTGCTGGGGAAAGCCTTCGCCGGACGCTGGGACGAAATTGTCCTGGCAACAAAGTTTGGTCCCCAGCGGGACCCGTCGACAGGCGCATTCGTGGGCATTGACGGCTCGCCGGCCAGCGTGCGCTCTTCCTGCGAAAAGAGTCTCACACGCCTGGGCACCGAACGCATCGATCTGTACTATCTTCACCGCGTCGATCCGAACACGCAGATCGAAGACACCGTGGGCGAACTCGGCAGGTTGGTGCAGGAGGGCAAGGTTGCGGCCATCGGACTCTCGGAAGCGGATGCTGAAACCATCGAGCGCGCGCATGCGGTGCATCCCGTGACCGCCCTGCAGACCGAGTATTCGATATTCAGCCGCGATATCGAGAAGGACATCCTTCCCACCTGTGTGAAGCTCGGCGTCAGCCTGGTGGCCTACTCGCCCCTTGGCCGCGGCATGCTCACCGGGCGCTATGCCACGGCCGGCGATCGCCCGACAGGAGACAACGATTTCCGCGCCCAGGCGCAGCCGCGATTCCAGCCCGGCAATTTTGAGAACAATCTCAACCTGGTTGAAGCGGTCAAGCGGATCGCCAGCCAGAAAGAGTGCGATGCGGCACAGGTCGCGCTGGCCTGGGTGCTCGGACAGGGCGAGCATGTGGTTACCATCCCGGGCACGACCAAACTCACCAACCTCAAGACCAACCTCGGAGCGCTCAACTGTTCGCTTACGGATGAAGAGCGCACAACGCTCAACGCACTGGAGGATAAGGTGCTCGGCGCACGGTACTAGTCAGCCGTGATACAAGTCTGACAGAGCGGCGAAGGCCGCATCGCCTGAGGAGGAGATCGCAATGGGCCTCATGAAAAAGCTTTTTGCACAGGCCGGAAGACCGACAGGACGCTTCGGCCGATTCATCGGGCGGGCCATGAATTCCGGGCATGCCCGGCTGCACCGCTGGGGCCTCAGCCATGTCAGGATCAGCCCCGACGCGGTGATCCTCGATATCGGCTGCGGCGGTGGAATCGCCGTGCAAAACATGGCCGGGACCGCCTTCAGCGGAAAGATCTTCGGAATCGATCATTCCGAGGACATGGTACGGCTGTCCCGGAAAACCAATGCATCGCACATTGAAGACGGACGCGTCGAAATCATGTTCGGTTCCGTTTCATCGCTTCCGTTCTCCGATGGCAGCGTCGACCTCGTGACGGCGTTTGAGACATTCTACTTCTGGCCGGACAGGGGCGAAAACCTCCGAGAGGTGCATCGCGTCCTGAAACAGGGGGGCACCCTGCTCATCGTGAATGCCGCATACGGCCATGAGAAGTTTGCGAAGCGCAATGCGAGGATTGCGAGATTCGGAGGCTTCACGCTGCATACGCCGGAAGAGTTGCGCGCTATCCTGGCCGATGCCGGATTTCCTGAGGTGTCCGTTCACGAGGACGTGAAGAGAAACAGGATCGCGGTCGTGGCAGAGAAGAGCTGACATAAGAGAAACGGATTATTCCGAACGTTATGGCAATGCCACAGTAGAGGATCTGAGAACGTGGAGACAGTGAATACCCTCGGGCTTACCGACCAGTCTGTGTACCCGGACGATTCCGTGCTGAAAGGCCTACTCGGACGGTCGTTTCAGGCCTACCGCGCGCTGATCGAACTCTTCGATCGCAATGAGATGCACTGCGAATGGCGATACTACATGGACGGCAAGGCCTGGCTCTGCAAGGTGCAGAAGAAGAAACGGACCATCGTCTGGATGTCGGCCTGGAAAGGTTTCATGCAGGCCACGATGTACATCGCCGCGAAGCATGAGGACGACATCTACGCACTTCCCATTCATGACGACACCAAAGAACGCATCCGATCAACGAAGAAGGTGGGGAAGTCACAGCCCTGCATCTTCGAGATCCGGAATCAGAAAGTGCTGAAGGATTTCGACACCGTTATGCAGTTCAAACTCCGGGCGAAATGATCATGACAGCCAGGCCCATGGACGTCGGCCATACATCGGCAGCGGCTGTGGTCGCTGTGAATTCAGCTGCTCCCTTCACGCATGGAGACCGCTGATAGCCTCTCCCGCTCGCTGCGCTCCGCCCGAATCCGCGAATGCGCGCGCAATACGCTCCGCCCCGTCCTTTCGCTCCATTGCCACTTTGACGGCAGCGCGCAGATTCTGCGCGTTCAGTTTCTTCAACGGCAGCATGCTGCCCGATGCGCTGACCTCCACACGTCGCGCGGTTTCGCTCTGATCGCGTCCGCAGGGAATCACGCAGACCGGGACGCCCGCCGCCAGCGCGCGCTGCGTGCTTCCCATTCCCCCGTGCGTGACGACGCAATCCACCCTGTCGATGATCGCCGCGTGCGAGAGGAAGCGCGTGATGCGAACGTTGTCATGGGGCGCATGAAACTGCTGCGGATCAAGCGCCGCGGTGGTGACAATAATGCTTCCCGCCTCATCCGCGAGCGCCTGCAGCGCGGTTTCGATGATGACACCGTCGTCCTGCTTTTCCGTGGAGACGCTGACAAGAATTCGCGGGGACGGCAGCGCATCAATCCAGTCTGGTGCTTCGGCAGGGGGCGACCAGAGTCCGGGACCGATGGGAAGAATGTTCCCGGGCCAGCTGATTCGTGGGTAGTCGAAGGGAACGGCTGTTCTGTACAGCAGGAGGTCAGGACGGCGGAAGATCTCGTCGAAAGCGGCGAGCGCAGGGATACCCATTTCCCTTCGCATGTGGTTCAATCCCTTCACCTGTTCCCGCACGGCGTGCCGGACCATGCCGTCGACAATGCGATCGCGCAGGCGGTGCAGGAGGTGACGGGGAGGAGCGAAACCGGGACCGAAGGCCGGGGTGTCTGCGGATGCGACCGGCAGGCAGTAGGGCATGAACATCACCCAGGGCCGCCCCTGCGCTTCGGCGAAGGCGGCTGCTCCCCAGGTGTTGACATCCACGATCAACAGGTCCGGCCGCAGGAGTTCATCGGCCTCATGCAGATCGTCGATCTCGTACGGCGCCCGGGACAGCCAGGTACTGAACGCGGATTTGAACTGCGCCACCGGATTGCCTTCACGGTAATCCTCGAGCGGACGCTGTTCAATCTCCATTGCGATCGCGCGATGACGCAGTCCTTCCGCCTCGACGCTTCCCTGTTCCGCGGCGAGCGTCTGCACGGTGACATCGTAGCCACGCGCTTTCAGATCGAGGGCGACATCCATCATGGGATACAGGTGACCGCGTGCCGGGGAGGTGTATATCAATACGGTGCTCATTCAGCCTCCAGTATGCTGTTCACGACACGCGACATCACCGCAACGACCGAACGCGCGCTGCGTCCCAGATCCAGGCGCAGCAGTTTCCATGCGTAAATGTCCGTCGCGAGCACGAGGGCGTCGATGTCCGTCACGCTTCGCCTGCCCTGCTGTGAGATCAGGCAGCGCTGAACCCATTCGCGGTGATAGGTGCGGCCCTTCCGCAGCATGGCGGTGATGAACGCGTCCTCTTTTCTTTCCTGCGCGAGCAGATTCAGCATCAGTCTTCCCTCGGCCTCGTAATGCGCGACAAGGTCCGCCACCGCTTCATCGCGACTGTCATACGCAGACCGGCCGCGCTGCTTTTCGACGCGCGCGGCTACCACTTCGGAGACCGCGACGAAACAGCCGTCACGCGATTCCATGTGCCGCAGCACGGTCTGCATCGTCGTGCCAGCTTCCTCTGCTATGGCCTGCAGACTGACTTCCTCGATGCGTGTGCTGCGGAGCAGCTTCTCTGTTGCGCTGATGATGCTTTCACGCGTCCGCACCGCCTGTGCGGACCGCCGGGACATGTCGTAGCGTCGTGTCATATTATATTAATGTTAATAAGGTTAACATGAATATAATGGAATACCGCTCACGATGCAAATGGCAAATGGAGGATCGGGGAGCCCTCTGCACCTCCCCGGAACCTTCTTTCCGCCCTCACGGTTGAGCTTCAACAACTCAAGTACAAGGAGAGCATTATGAAAGCAAACGTAGGCACAATTGACAGGGGACTCAGGATGGTCCTGGGAATCGCAATTATTGTTCTGGGGATTTACTTTCAGAGCTGGTGGGGTGTGATTGGTGTTATTCCCCTCTTCACCGCCTTCGTGAAATGGTGCCCCGCATACGTCCCCTT
>CAJXSA010000282.1 GCA_913060595.1 uncultured Ignavibacteria bacterium | reverse complement strand
CGTGCTGCAGGACGCCGAGACGGGCAATCGCGGCGCCGAGCAGGACGGTGGCACCACGCCGGAAGACGGCATGCCGTACGCCATGCCGACGATTTACAACGCGACCTACATCGGTTCCGGCTCCACGTCCGACAACCTTGACAACGACCTCGCGCTGATCTTCCGTGACAACGCGGGCGGCAAGTACTACAACTGCATCTTCACCGAGTTCGCCGACATGGCCGTCAAGGTCGAGGATCTCGGGTCTGGCGAGGACTCCCGCGCCCGTCTCGAGGCCGGTGAGCTCATGCTCAGCAACAACATCTGGTGGAACTTCGGCGCAGGCAGCACGCTCGACGATATCGTGGAGCAGGACTTCTTGCGTACGCATCTTGCGGCGAACAACAACCAGATCGTGGATCCCAAGCTCAACGGCATCAGCCGCACGAATGACAGCATGCTCGATCCGCGTCCGGCAGCCGACAGTCCTGCCATGGCAGGCAGCATGATGCCGCCGAACGACGGTTTCTTCACCCAGGTCAGCTACATCGGTGCCTTCAGCTCCGGCGTGAACTGGATGAAGGGCTGGAGCTATCTTGACGCCGTCGACGTGCTCAGTGTGCGCGAGTCCTTCCGCAGCAGCGTTCCTTCGGCGCTGACGCTGGAGCAGAACTACCCCAACCCGTTCAACCCCTCCACCACGATTCGCTTCGCAGTCCCGCAGAGCGGCCACGTGCGCCTCGCCGTCTACAACATGTACGGCCAGCTCGTGGACGTGCTCGTCGACGACATGCGTGAAGCGGGCAGCTACACGCTGACCTGGACGGCCGGCAGCCTGTCGACCGGCACCTACATCTACACGATGCAGACCGCCGGCACGGTGCAGAGCCGCACCATGTCGCTGGTGAAGTAACGCTCGTTCGCCCGAACGCCTGATATGCAAACGGCCCCGCTTCTGCGGGGCCGTTTGCGCTATGGCAGCATTTCTTCGGCTTTTTGCAGGACTTCTTTTCCCTCGTCAGGCAGCGAGTCATACCCGAAGTAATGCATGACGATGGCGAGGGCGATGATGATGATGCCCAGTCCCACGGCGAGCTTGAACAGTTTTTTGATCAGCGTGAACACCAGCGAAACCACGAGCGAGACGAGGATGACGCCGAGTATGGGGTTTTCGAGCAGGGTATTGAGGAAGGCTTCCATGACGGGCGGGCATTGTCCGCAATTGCAAGATGGATCGTGCAGGAACTTACGAAATTGCGGGGAGATGTCCCATGCGGCGATGCTTCTTTGCCTCGGACACCGTATCTTGTGTGCATGAAGCAGCCGGGCACAAGCATTCCTTTCACTCTGCCGGAGGTCTACCACGGACTGGCCGAAGGCCACGGCCGCCTGCACGTGGGAGAAGAGGGACTGCGCCTCGAATACCGCGTCAAGGATGCCGTGTTCGGTGTGCTCAAATCCGCGGTGCGCGAGGTCTTTCTTCCCTACGACGACATCGAGGACTTCGAATACCGCGAAGGCTGGTACCGCCGCCGCTTCTTCATTCACATCAGCAGCATGCAGATGGCCGCGGATTTTCCGGGCGCCGACGAGGGACATATCGTGCTCCGTTTCCGCAAGGTCGCGCGCGAACGGCTCCGCTCCGTCGCCTCACAGATCACGCTGCAGCTTTCCGAGCATCGCCTTCGCCAGATCGAAAACGACGACAACTGGCCTGACACGCTCTGATTTCCCACCCATGCTTGACTTTTGCTCCGCCGGTGCTTTTTGCACGGATGGCGTCCGGCAGGTATTTTTTGAAGCTGATCATTTTTTCGAAACGCAGGGAAATACGACATGCTGAACATACCCGACATTCTGATACAGGAGTTCTCTCTCCAGCCCTGGCAGGTGAACAATACCCTGGCTCTGCTCGCGGAGGGTGGCACCATCCCTTTCATCGCCCGCTACCGGAAGGAGCGCACGGGCGAACTCAATGAAATTCAGCTCCGCGATCTGGTGGAGCGGCACAGCTATCTGACCGAGCTCGAGGACCGCAAGGCGACCGTGCTGGCGTCCATCGAGGAACAGGGCAAGCTCACCGACGAACTGCGCGCGCAAATTGAAGGCTGCATGCAGAAAACCGCGCTGGAAGATCTGTACCTGCCCTACAAGCCGAAAAAACGCACGAGGGCCACCATGGCGCGTGAGAAAGGTCTCGAGCCCCTGGCGGAAGCCATACGCGCATGGAATGTGCCCGCCTGCACCTCCGCGGACCTCGAGACGGAGGCGGCAGGATTCATCGATGCCGAAAAGGGGGTGGCTGCGGCGGAGGAGGCGCTCGCCGGGGCGTCGGATATTCTTGCGGAAGAGACATCGGAGAAAGCGGCGCTGCGCGCGCATGTGCGGGAGGAATTCCTTCGCAGCGGCGTGTTCGTGTCACGCGTGAAAGACGAGCACCCCGAGGGCAGCACCAAGTACGAGATGTACCGGGACTATTCGGTGCCCGTGCGGGAAATAGCGCCGCACAACATGCTCGCCCTGCGCCGCGGAGAAACCGAGGGCGTGCTGTTCTTCGATCTGCAGTTTGACGAGACAGGCCTGCTCGACTGGATCGAGGCACAGGAATCGCGCAGCGGGGCGAAGGAAATTCGTGCGTTCTACCGTACGATGATCGAGGATGCTTTTCATCGCCTGATGAAGAACACGCTGGTCGGCGAAGTGCGCTACGACAAGAAACTCGATGCCGACATGGCCTCGATACAGACGTTCGAAGTGAATCTGCGCGAACTGCTGCTCTCCGCGCCGGCGGGCATGAAGCCGACGCTGGGTGTGGATCCCGGGTTCCGCACCGGCTGCAAGGTGGTGGCCATTGACCGGACGGGAAAATTCCTGGCGAGCAAAACCGTGTATCCGCACACGGGAGATTACAAGCGCATGGAGGCGGCGCAGGAGCTGCGAACCATGATCGAGGAGTACGGGACGGAGCTGATCGCCATCGGCAACGGGACGGCCGGAAGGGAAACCGAAGCCTTCGTGACGGAGGTGATCGCGGACATCGATCCGCGGCCGGTGAAAGTCATGGTCAACGAATCCGGCGCGTCCATTTATTCCGCCAGCGACGTCGCCATCGAGGAATTCCCGGAACTGGACCTGACCGTTCGCGGGGCAATCAGCATCGGCCGCCGCCTGATGGATCCACTCGCAGAGCTGGTGAAAATCGACCCGAAATCCATCGGCGTCGGACAGTACCAGCACGACGTCGATCAGCGCCTCCTGAGGAAAAAGCTCGACGAAACAGTGGAGAGCTGCGTGAACTACGTCGGGGTGGACATCAACACCGCGTCCAAGGAATTGCTCGGTTACGTGGCGGGACTCAGCGCCTCGGTGGCGAAAAACGTTATCGGGTACCGCAACGAGCACGGGGCTTTTCGCAGCCGGAAGGAATTGCTGAAAGTCCCGCGCTTCGGTCCCAAGGCCTTTGAGCAGGCTGCCGGTTTCCTCCGCATCCGTAACGGTGCGCAGCCGCTCGACAACACGGCCGTGCATCCGGAGAGCTACCATGTCGTCGAGACCATTGCCCGGGATCTCGCGCTGTCCACGGACCGCATTCACGATATCGCGGCGCGTGTGAAGGATATCGATATTCGCCGTTATGTCACGGATGAAGTCGGCGAACCGACACTGCGCGATATCATCCGTGAACTGGAAAAACCCGGGCGGGATCCGCGTGCCAGTTTCCGGACAGCGGAATTCAAGGAGGGCATCAATGAGATTTCCGATCTCTCTGTCGGCATGGTGCTGGAAGGCGTGGTTACCAACGTCGCGAATTTCGGGGCCTTTGTCGACATCGGCGTGCACCAGGACGGCCTGGTGCATAAATCGCAGCTGGCGGACCGTTTCGTGCGCGATCCGAAGGAGGTGGTGAAAGTCGGGCAGATCGTTCGCGTCCGCGTGCTCGAGATCAATGAAAAGCTCAAGCGCATTTCTCTTTCAATGAAGAAGGAGGATGGCGGGCGGAAAGCGCCGCGTCCGAAGCGGGAGGAGAAGCAGCATTCCCTGGAGGATTTGAAAAAGAAATTCGGGAAATAGCCGGAACACGGATCAGACGGATCGAGCGGATCAGCACGGATGGTTGTGTCAGGCGCGAAGCCTGACCATCCGCGTTGATCCGCTCGATTTATTCGTGTCTGTCGACGTCGTTATCGGAGCAGGACCATCTTTCGCGTGACGCTCTGGCTGCCGCTGCGGAGGACGGCGAAATACGTGCCGGCGGGAAGCTGCGCGGCGTCGAAGCGCGCCGTGTGCGTCCCGGCGTCCCGCCGTCCCGACGCGGGCGTGGCCAGCAGACGTCCCGCGGCGTCGTAGACCGCGAGCGTGATGTCCGCGGCGTTCTGCAGTGAGAAGCGCAGTGTCGTTTCATCACCGAGTCCGGCGCCGAAGGGATTGGGATAATTCCCGTGCAGGGTGAGGGCCGTCGGCCGTGCCTGCGGTGATTCGATGGACGTCACTGCGTCCGTGGACCACATGCCGCGTCCGAAGGTCGCGACGAGGAGGCGGTTCTCCGGGGTCAGCCGCATGTCATAGCTGACGACGTTGGGGAGCCCGTTGCCGAACTGCTTCCAGTTTGTTCCGCCGTTCGTCGTGTACCACACGCCGAGGTCCGTGGCGAGGAATACCGTGTTGGTATCCGTGCGCGAGGGGATGATTGCGTTGGCGGGGACATTCGGAAGATCGCCGCTGATGTCCATCCAGGATTCACCGCCGTCGGTGGATTTGAACGCGTGTCCCGTACCGTATCCCGAGACGCAGGCATACAGCTCGTAGAGTGTTCCCCAGCCGACATGGATGTCGGTGATCCATCGTCCCGGCAGGCCTTCGCTCACGTCGAACCATTCGGGATCGAGCGCGATGAGGTTATAGCAGGCGTACACTTTGCCGTCACCGGTGGATGCGTACATGAAGCGCGGATTGGGTTCCGGCATGACGAGATCGGTGACGATGGAACTCGTCAGCGCACTGGGGGTGATGGTCAGCCAGTTGTTCGCCTCTTTCGCGGGACTGAGGCGATGCACATTGTTGCTGGCCGTGTAGAGGCGTTCTCCGGAGGGATCGAGCACCATGGGACGGATCCAGTTGAAACGATAGCCGCCGAGTCCATTCGTCAGGGGCTCCATCGTGGTGCCGTCGAAGGTACGGAACGGTGTGCTGTTCATGCAGAAATACATCAGGTTGCTGTTATCCGGATCCACCGCGACGCGCCCGCCGTCACCGCTGCCCACGTACA
>CAJXSA010000281.1 GCA_913060595.1 uncultured Ignavibacteria bacterium | reverse complement strand
CCGCTGCTGCTCGACAAGGTGTATCCCTGCCACGAAGTGGTGAAAGTGGATTACCACCTGCCCGGATGTCCGCCGTCCGCGGAAACCATCTGGCAGGCGCTCACGGCGCTGCTGACCGACAAGCCGCTGGATCTGCCGTACGAACTCATTAAATACGACTAATCCCCCGGGATGACACGTGAAAGGAAAAGGAGATAACAACGTGCAAGATACACAAGATCTCAAGCGGGTGGTCATTGAACCCGTGACCCGTGTCGAAGGACACGGTAAGGTGACCATTCTGCTCGACGAGCAGAACACGGTCAAGCAGGCGCGGCTCCATATCGTGGAGTTCCGCGGCTTCGAGCGCTTCATTCAGTGACGTCCTTACACCGAGGCTCCCGTTCTCGTGCAGCGACTCTGCGGCATCTGCCCGGTCAGTCATCATCTCGCCGCCGCCAAGGCCATGGACCAGATTGTGGGCGTCGACACGCTGACGCCGACGGCGGAGAAAATGCGTCGCCTGATGCACTACGGACAGATGTTCCAGTCGCACAGTCTGCATTTCTTCCATCTCGCTTCGCCGGACCTGCTGTTCGGCTTCGACGCCGACGTCGCCATTCGCAACGTCATCGGCGTGGCCGCGAAGCACAAGGAACTCGCCGTGCAGGGCGTGATGATGCGCAAATACGGCCAGGAAATCATCAAGGCCACGGCCGGAAAGAAAATCCACGGCACGGGCGCCATTCCCGGCGGCATCAACAAGAACCTCTCCATCGAGGAGCGTGACGGCTTCCTGAAAGACATCGACCAGATGATCGAGTGGTCGCGCGGCGCGCTCAAGGTCGCGAAGGACTACACGGTCGAGAATCTCGAGGCTGTGGCGCCGTTCGGCTCCTTCGACTCCAACCATCTTTCCCTCATCAGGGAAGACGGAGCGATGGATCTCTATCATGGCAACCTTCGCGCCATCGACGCGCAGGGCGACAAGATCTTCGACCAGGTCAACTACAACAATTACCTCGACTACATCGCCGAGGACGTGCGTGACTGGTCGTACATGAAGTTCCCCTTCATCAAGTCGCTCGGCGTCGAAAACGGCTGGTACCGCGTCGGTCCCCTCGCGCGCGTCAACACCGCCGACTTCATCGACACACCGGAAGCCGAAGCCGCCCGCAAGGAATTCATGGCGGTCACCGACGGAAAGCCGAACAACCTGACCATGGCCTATCACTGGGCCCGCATGATCGAGACGCTGCATTCGATCGAGAAAATCCGCGAGCTGCTCGAGGATTCCGATCTGCAGGGCACCGATCTCGTGGTCAAGGGCGATCGTCGACCGGAAGGCGTGGGCCTGATCGAAGCGCCGCGCGGAACGCTCTTCCACCACTACCGTGTCAATGAAAACGACCAGGTGGAAATGGCGAACCTCATCGTCTCGACGACGAGCAACAATGAGCCGATGAACCGCGCCGTGTCGAAAGTCGCCATGGACCATATCTCCGGCAAGGCGGAGATCACCGAAGGACTGCTCAACCACATCGAGGTCGCCATCCGCGCCTACGATCCGTGCCTCTCCTGCGCGACACATGCGCTGGGCAAGATGCCGCTGGTCGTGCGACTGGTCGACGCCGAAGGCAACGAGGTCGCAAAGAAGAGCACCTGATGGACAGCACGCGCAGAATTCTGCTGATCGGATACGGGAATCCCGGACGTCTCGACGACGGACTGGGCCCGGCGCTCGCCGCCGCGGTCGAGAAACTGCAGCCCGCCGGTGTGACGGTGGATTCGGACTATCAGCTCACGGTGGAAGACGCGAGCGACGTCGCCGCGCATGATATCGTGATCTTTGCCGATGCGTCCACCAGCGGAACGGAGCCGTATTACGTCGAAGCCGTCGCGCCGAAGGCCGCGCTCAGTTTTTCCAGCCACAGCGTCGAACCCGCGGTGCTCCTGCACCTCGCACAGACGCTGTTCAATGCGAAGACGCGCGGTTATATCCTCGGCATACGCGGGTACGAGTTCAACGAATTCGGCGAACGACTGTCGGAACCCGCAGCGCGTAACCTCGAAAAAGCGCTGCAATACATCACACTGGTGCTCGCGGATCCACAGCTGCTGGACAGCACGTCCGGCGCCTCGCACTGATCCCGTGCACGAAACCGGTTGCGAATACACGAGAATTCATCATATGGAGATGCACAATGAAGGACGGTAAACACGTGATCCTGTACCTGGACGATGATCAGGACATGCTCGACGCCGTGCGTATCATTCTCGAGGCGAACGAATACGAGATGGTGGAAGCGCACAGCGCCGAAGAAGGCCTGCAGGTATACAAGGACACCAATCCCGATTTCCTGCTCGTCGACCTCATGATGGAGGAAGTTGACGCCGGCACCAACTTCGCCAAGGAAATGAAAGTCCTCGGGAACAAGGCCCCGGTGTTCATGCTCAGCTCCGTCGGCGACAGCCTCGACGACAACACCGATTACAAGGAACTCGGCCTCGACGGCGTGTTCCAGAAACCCATACATCCGAAAACGCTTCTCTCCATCCTGAAAAAGAAGCTGGGATAGTGGAGTGACGGTCCGCGAAGACCGTCACAGGGATGGACTGAATCAACGGCAGGGGCCGATCCACTGGATCGGCCCCTGCTGTCGTATCCGCCCGTGCCGCTGGAAGATATTTCAGGAAAATCCGGAATATCTTCCCCCCCGGGGGAATAATATCCACACACTCGAGTAATAATTCATCTCGCGGTGCATTACTCCCGAACAGTTGAGTAATAATTCATCCCGCTGTGCATTACTCCCGCACAGTTGCACAATTATTCGAAAATCCACTCACCCTGTCGTTTGAGGCGCTCTGCGAGCCCATGCTCGGTCAGCCATGAAGCGGTTTCCTCATCGCTGCGGCGGATATAGGGCAGGGTGGTGTCGTTCGCGAGCAGGTGGGTGAGAATGGAGACCACGCCGGCGGACTCACTGAGGTACTTGCGATTGACGAGATCGAAGGTGTCGCCGAAATCGTGATAGGTGTGCACCATGTGCTTGTCGAGATGTCCCAGCGGGGTGATGGCCGGAATGCCGGCGAGCATGAAGGGCTGATGGTCGCTGTTCGTCCAGGGGTGATTCATCACGCCGCGGGACATGTCGAAACCAGTCATGCCGTCTGCGAGCCCCTGGAGAAACGGACGCAGATGCTCGATGCCCATGGCGTTGAAGCCTCGAATGGAGCCGGTCATGTCCATGTTGATCGCCGTGTGGATTTTCTCTCCGCGATGTTTCTCCACGTATTTCCGCGCGCCCCACAGGCCCATTTCCTCGCCGTTGAACCAGACCAGTTCGATGCTGCGCTCATTCTCCGGCGCAAGCGCGCGAAGGATGCGCGCGACGTCGAAGAGAATGGCCGTGCCAAGTCCGTTGTCGATGCTGCCCTGACCGATATCCCAGGAATCGAAATGCGCGCCGACGACGATTTTCTCATCGCTGCGCCCGGGCAGGGTGCAGACGAGATTTGCGCTTTCCACTTCCGTGCAGTAGGACTCCGTCGTGATGCGCATGCGCACGGGGACGCTGCGGTCGAGAAGACGGACAAGGCGCTGTCCTTCTTCCCAGGTGATGCTGAACGCGGGCACGGCCGCGGGATCGCCCTGGAAATTCCCCATGCCGCAGAGCAGCATGCCGCCTTTCTTGCTGTTGATGAACAGCACGGCGCGCGCGCCGGCGTCAGCCGCGTTGATGATGACTTCGGATCGCAGAATGGACTCGCGTCCCTGCAGGCGGTCCTGCGTAACGAGCGCAATTTTCCCGGCGACGCCGGCCGTGTCGAAATCTTCGACGTAACCGCGATTCGCCCATGCGACGCCGGCCTCGAACGCGGGGGTGCGATGAACGTAGCCCAGCGCCGCGGCGCGGAACACACGGTCGGACGGCGCGATCATGCGCACTTCGTCGTCGCCGCGCACCCAGCCCGGCACGGTGAAGCGTTCAAGCCTGGGTTCGAGTCCGTGCGCGCGAAGCTCCTCTGCGAGGATCTCCAGTCCCTGCTCATTCTGCGGTGAACCGATCCAACGCCCGCCGGCCTCGTCGCTGAGGCGCATCAGCATGTCGTAGGACGCGTTGCCGAGAAAAGCCGATCCGATCATGCGCTGATGCAGCGCATCGTGCGACTGCGCTGTCAGTATCACAGGTACGAGAACGAGAAGAAGAGCGAGGTGTTTCATAAAGCACGCGCTGTTACAAAGTGAATAATCTGCAATCCGAAATCTGCCATCTGAAATTTGCAATCTGTCATCTGCAATCTGCAATCAATTCTCTCCCACCGCCGTGGTTTTCAGCTTGCCGGCCATCCAGCCGCGGGCGGCGAAGAGCACGATGGGCGTGATCATCGCGATGCCGCCGTATATGAGCCAGAGCATTTCGGTGTTCTGCGGTCCGCTCTCGGGCACATAGTTTGAGAGCATGTACCCGGAGTACAGGCTGGTGACGACCTTGGTCAGGAACCAGGGGAACTGGGCGATGCCCATGTACTGTCCGGTTTTGCCCTCCGGCGCGAGCTCCGCGGCGAGCTGCAGGAAGCGCGGCTGCCACATGGCTTCACCGACGGACATGAGAACGATGTAGGCGAAGAGCAGGAAGACGTTCGGACCGATGGCGAGGAAAAACGTGGGAACCGCCATGACGAAGGTTCCGATGATCATCATTTTGTACACGTCGACCTTGCTCGTGATGGCCGCGGCCAGCGGCGTGAGCACGAAGATGAGCAGGGGATTGAGGTTGACGAAGAACTCCATGTTGTCGCTCACGAAGCCCGGGAAGGCCCGGTCGACGTACTGCGGCAGCGTCAGCCACTGATGCGCGAACAGGGTCTGCACGGGAATCAGGATAAAAATGAAAAACGTGAACTTCACGTCACGCAGGGGATGCTCCCTGATCCATGTGCCGAGATGGAAGGGTTTTTTCTCACGGACGACTTCCTCTTCCGAACCCGTGTTTTCCTTTCGTGCGGCGCGGAGCGCGCGTTCAACGGTTTTCTTCGACAGGATGCCGAATATGAGGATGACGCTTACGGCCGTCAGCGCGGTATACACCCAGTAGATGCCCGTGATGCCGAAGGCGCCGCGAATCGGCGGGGAGAGAATGCCGGGCAGGAAACCGCCGAGATTCATCAGCGCGTACAGCGCCGCGTATCCCATGGCGGCGGTTTTCTTCGTGGTGAATTGCCGGACGCCGGTATATGCGGCAGGCTGGTACATGCCGTACCCGAGGAC
>CAJXSA010000280.1 GCA_913060595.1 uncultured Ignavibacteria bacterium | reverse complement strand
ATACAGACGCGCCTGCGCGGCAACATCACCGGTCCCGACGCCTTCGGCGCGAAAACCCGCGGCGCCATCGAGGGTGAGTTCTTCGGATCCACCAACGGCGACGTCAACGGTTTCCGCCTTCGTCACGCCTTTGTGAATCTCGACTGGGGCGGTACCGCCCTGCTGGTCGGACACACCTGGCATCCGATGTTCGTGACCGGCTGCTTTCCGGGCGTGGTCTCCTTCAACACCGGCGTGCCCTTCCAGCCCTTCTCGCGCAATCCCCAGCTGCGGCTCACACAGTCCGTCGGCGATCTGAACATCATCGCGGTTGCTGCCTCCCAGCGCGAGTTTCCGAGCGACGGTCCTGACAAGGCGAGCACGACCTACCTGCGCAATGCCATCATCCCCAACCTGCATCTGCAGGCGCAGTACGCCGCAGGCGGCAGCCTCTTCGGTGCGGGCGTCGATTACAAGTCCCTCATGCCGCGCCTGGTCACCGAGCAGAATGTCAGCACGGACGAGCAGATCAGCGCCGTCTCCCTGATCGGCTATGCGAAACTGGCGCTCGACCCGATCACCATCAAGGTCGAGGGCGTCATGGGCAACAACCTCGGCGATCTCCTCATGCTCGGCGGCTATGCCGTGTCCTCGATGGACGAAACGACCGGCATGGCCGAATACACGCCGCTCGGGTCCTACTCCATGTGGGGTGAGATCATTTACGGGAAGAAAGTGGAAATGGCGGTGTTCGCAGGCTTCTCGCAGAACCAGGGCAGCGGCGACAACGTCGTCGGTCACTATTACGCACGTGGCGCCAACATCGACAACGTCCTTCGCGTCTCCCCGCGCGTGCAGTGGACTTCCGGCAAGACGCGCATCGCCACCGAGCTCGAGTACACCGCGGCGGCCTACGGCACGCCTAACGACGCCGACAAGGCCGCGGTGGAAAACACGACCACGGTCAGCAATGTCCGCCTCCTCGTCGCGGTGTTCTATTTCTTCTGAGCCCCGCTGCATCCCGGATGCGAAACAGGTACGAAAAGAAAAATCCGCCCCCGGCGGATTTTTCTTTTATGCGGCGGTCGAATACGACCGGGCGATGACCTCAGCGCAGCAGCTGCACCTTCGTCTGCAGCCTGCCCACTGGAGAGTCTGCGCGCAGAAAGTACATGCCGGTCGGCAGCCCGGAAAGTTCCAGGGCAGCGCGCTTCCCTTCCATGTGCGTGCGCAGCACGCAGCGACCCGCGAGATCGAAGACCGCGAGTGGAACATCGTCCCCTGCCGCTCCGTGCAGCGCGACGTTCACCCGGTCGCGCGTCACCGTGGGCCAGGCCAGCAGTCGCTGCGCATCCGGATGCGCAGGAGCGTCGACATGCG
The DNA here is from genome assembly GCA_913060595.1 of uncultured Ignavibacteria bacterium. Classification (GTDB taxonomy): domain Bacteria; phylum Bacteroidota; class Ignavibacteria; order SZUA-365; family SZUA-365; genus BM516. Next base: position 4,004 of record CAJXSA010000280.1, on the reverse strand, counting down.
TTGTGCCTTCGAACGGCAGCGCGCCGATGTCGGCCCGGCTGCCGTCGGGATCGTTGTACTGCGCGTCCGGATGGCCCGCGTCGATGCAGGGGGAATCCGCCAATAGCTCGAAACCGGTCGTGCCCTGCGCGTCGAAACGCGGATCGGCCATGAGGGCGTGCGCGCCGCCGGTGCCCGGCGGACCGTTGTACCCCTGGTTGCCGAAGGTGCAGTTGTAATCGATCAGGGGAGTCTCTTCGAGGAAAAAGCCGACCGTGTAGCCGGTCACGATGTTGTTGTAGCAGGTGGAACCCGAGCGTCCGTTCACCGCGACGCCGCGTCCAGAGGCGGCGGGTGCAGCAACGACGGTATTGCTGATGAAATCCACTGTCGCATCCGGTCCGAGAATCGCCCCGGACGCGTTGCCGCTGAGTATCGCGCGCGTGACGCGCACCGTGCCCGCTTCGGCGATGACGGCCGGTCCGGCGCAGTCGCTGATGCGCGTGCCGCGGAGGGTCGCGACGGATGCGGCGCCGCCGACGTCCACGCCGCTGCCCCGGCAGCCGGTGATCAAATCACCGGCTGCGGTGACGGTCGCGCCACCGCTCACCGCGAGTCCGACGGTCTTCAGGTCCTTCATCGTGTTCTCCTGCAGTTCCGCGATACCGCTGCGAGCAACCACGATGCCCCCGGCCTGCACGGAGGTGTCCATAAGTCCCACCATGTTCTTCACCAGTTTCGCCTGGCTCCCGTCGGTTACGGATATCTGCCATTTCGTATTGCAGCAGCAGGTGTTTTCATAGGCTTCGAAGCGTGCGCCGTTGCGGCTCATGATGCCGCCGGAGGGATTGGCCGAGAGATATTTCTTTTCCAGGTACATCGGTTCCGGCGTCTGACCCGGACGCGCGATCCAGCCCGTGCTGTCTATGCCGATGCCGGCGCCCGTGCCTTCCGGCACGCCTTCGCCGGTGGGGTCCCGGCCGTTGTTGTAAATGGTGTTGCCGATCAATCGCGGCCATGCGCCCTCCCGGGCGGAGATGCCGTTCCAGCCGTTCTCGTACACCTGGTTGTTCCGGATTTCCGGCGCTGCCCCGTTCTGCACGCCGATACCCACCTCGCGGTTTTCGAACACCTCGTTGTCGCGGGCGATGCCGCGGGATGTGTGGTTGAAGCCGATGCCGATACCGAAATTGCGGTACACCATGTTGTGAATGATGGAGGGATTCGCCTCGCGGCCGTCGCGGTCATGTGAACCGATGCCGGTGGACCCGTTGGAATGCACGATGCAGTTCATGATCGTCGCCGACGTGCCGCGGTTCTGCACCGCGTGGCTGTGTCCCGGCAGGTGATGGTTCACCGTGTCCATGCCCGTCACCGTGAAACCGTCGAGCACCGCGCCGTCGGCGCAGTCGACCACCGGGGGTATCTTCCCCTCGCTGTCGCGCAGTCCCTCGGAATGAATGATCGTGCGCAGGGCGCGCGCGAAACTTCCGTCATCCTCCCCTTCCGCGCGGACGATCACGCTGTCGCGCAGAACGAGGAATTCGTGGTAGGAGCCCGCACGCACCAGCACGGTGTCGCCGGGCGCCGCCGCGTCGATGGCAGACTGTATGCTGAGGTACCCGTCGGGAACGATGTGCTGCTGCGCTGCAGAGGGCAGCGAAGCGCACAGCATGAGAACAGCGAGTGAAAGAAGACGGATCATGAGGCGCACCGGGACGTGAATACGGATATTGTCATGCCATTTCCCATCATACGGCACTGCCATTTGCAAGTCAAGCACACATCGCGCTGACGCACCTGTCCGTGGGTAGTCCCCCCCGGACAAAATGGGTGGTACCACGCATTGACAGCCGTCAGGGGGAAACGTACTTTTATACCAAAGACCACCTGTTCCGTGTCTTTTGCTTCGGAATCGATCATCGCACACGGCTGCGATGGCATTCTCGCCCGGCGGTGGAGGGAAGGGCAGACACCCCGTGCGGCGACGCTATAAAACGGCGTCGATGCGCGTTTCATTCAACCAGTCGTGCGCCAGTTTTCACTTGTGACGCACGACGTGACTGAATCGAGTTGTGATTCAATCTGTCACGCAATCCGGCGGAGTGGAGATGCGACCCTTGCTCCTTGCCGTTTCCCTGCTGGTGTTCGCGGCACTGCCGCGGACCGGGGAAGCGCAGTCGCCGTTCGCGGCGAACAGAAACGAACCGGGCGCGCCCTTCGTGCAGCATTACAGCACGCGTGACCTGGGCTATGACGTCACCAACTGGTGCGCGGCAAGGGATTCCCGCGGCATTCTCTGGGTCGGCAACAGTTACGGACTGGTGGAATACGACGGGGTGCAATGGCGCATCATCGAATCCCCGAACAATACGCCTGTGTACGCAATCTCCTGCGCGGGGGACGGGGCGCTGTATTTCGGTCTGCGCGGCGCCTTCGGTCGTGTCCGCTACGACCGCGCGGGGAAAGCGGAGATGGAACTTCTGAGCGACCTCCTGCCCGAAAACACCCCGATACTCTCGGAATTTGACCGCATCCATCGCATAAACGGCTACGTGTATTTCATCAGCGCGGAGGCGGTGTGCCGCTGGGACGGTGCGTCGTGCACGGTGATGCCCGCACAGCATCCCATCGGACGCAGTTTTCTCTCCGGTGGGCGCATGTACGCACAGGTGTACGGCGTCGGACTCTGCGTGTATCGTGATGACGAATGGGTGCTGCTGCCCGGTGGTGCGCTGTTCGCCGATGCGCCGGAACGCAGCAGCCGCGTCGAGCCCCCGGAGAAAATCATCTCACTCGACCATGACGCGCAGGGACGCCTGCTGGTCTGCAGCAGGCGGCGCGGGATGTTCCGCCATACCGGACAGGACTTCGAACACCTCTGGGATTACAGCGCCGTGCAGGATCCGCTCTGGCTTCCCACGCACGGCATTCGTCTGCCCTGCGGCGTGACGGCGATCGGGAGCACACACAGCGGCGTGTATTTCTTCGATGCGCGCGGAGGCATCCGCGGCGCGATCACCGAAGCCTCCGGCCTGACCGGCGGCGCGGTGCTTTCTCTCTACGCGGACGACGATATGATATGGGTGACGCTCGACGACGGTCTCGCGCGCATCGAATGGCCCGGCGGCCCGCTGACCCGCTTCGGGACCAGGCGCGGCATCCTCGGACAGGTGACCGATCTGCAGCGTTTCGCCGGCACCATGTACGCGGCGTCGACACAGGGACTGTTCACCCTGCGCTCCGCCTCGTCGGGCAGCACACCGTCCGTACCGGAGTTTCAGCTGCTTCCCTCGGTGCGCACCGCGGTGTACACCCTGCTCGACGCCGGTGACCGCATGCTGATCGGCACATCGCACGGTGTCTACGCCCTCGACCGCGCGCGCAGCCTCGAGCGCATTTCCTCGCGCGGAGGCAGGGCGCTGCTTCCGCTGCACGGATCCCGGGACACCATCGTCGCAGGCCATCACCGCGGGATGTACTATCTCATCCGCGAAAACGATGCCTGGCGGACGCAGAACATCTCCGACAATATCGAGGACTTCATCCTCGCTCTCGCCGAGGCAGGCGACGGCAGCGTCTGGGCCAGCACGGTGCAGTACGGCGTGCGTCACTTCACGCCAGCCCTGGCTGACAGTGCCGCAACAATCACATCCTACGGCAGGGAACATGGCCTCCCTGACGGCCCGGTATTCGTCTCCACCGTGCAGGGCCACCCGATTTTCATCAACGAGGAGCGGACGCTGGCATTCGATCCCGATCGTGAGCGCTTCTACCCCGATACGCTTTTCCTGGATGGCTTCAACGATCCCCTGCCCTACGAACCCAAGTTCCTCACCGAGGATGCGACGGGACGCATATGGATGCAGCTCTTCGAAAACCAGGCACTGGGCTACACCTTGCCGTCCCGCACGAAGCAGTATCACTTCACCTCCGCTCCCTTCCGGCGCGTGGGTGGCGACGTCATCGCCGTTTACAGTGAAGACGACGGCATCAGCTGGTTCGGCACGGATCACGCCGTGTAC
>CAJXSA010000279.1 GCA_913060595.1 uncultured Ignavibacteria bacterium | reverse complement strand
GAACATCGCCCCATCCTCCACCACATGTCCCCTGAGATACTCTGCCACGGTCATGCGCCGGCGGCCTTCGGGTTTGATTTCATGCACATGAAGACTGCCCCGGCCGCACTGCACGCGCAGGACATCGGACTCGCGCATGATCTCTCCCGGACGACCTGAAGATTCCTCTTCCGCCACACGCGTGCCGAGTATCTGCATCTGCGCGCCGTCAAGCGTGGTCCAGGCGGCGGGATAGGGACTGAGCCCGCGAACATGGTCATGCACCGTGCGTGCGGACTGCGTCCAGTCGATGGCGCAGGTGTCGCGGAAAATTTTCGGCGCGGGCGTCGCCAGCGTGTCGTCCTGGGATCGAACCTCCGCAGTTCCGTCGGCGATCATCTGCACGGTGCGCACGACAACCTCGGCACCGACGTCAGCGAGCACGTCATGCAGTTCACCCGCCGTCATGTCTTCATCAACGGGGACACGCTCCTGCAGGATGATGCCGCCGGTATCGACCTTGCGCTTGAGAAAGAACGTGGTCACGCCGCTTTCGCGCTCGCCGTTGATAAGCGCCCAGTTGATGGGTGCGGCGCCGCGATAGCGCGGCAGCAAGGAGGCATGGAGATTGAAGCTGCCCTGCGGGGGAATGCTGAACACGTCCTCGGGCAAAATGCGGAAAGCGACGATGACGAAGCAGTCCGCTTCGCAAGCACGCAGATCGGCGGCGAAGGCCGCATCCTTCAGCGATTCGGGCTGCAGCACGGGGATGCGATGCGCGAGTGCGTATTCCTTGACAGGCGTGTATGAAACCTTCTGTCCCCGTCCGCGTTTGCGGTCGGGCGCCGTCACAACGGCGGCAATATCGTGTCCCGCTTCATGCAGATGGCGGAGGGACGGCACGGCGAAGTCCGGCGTGCCCATGAAAACAAGTCGCATGATCAACTCCCCGGATTGTTCAACAGTCAGCCGGCCATTTCCGCATTCTCGGCCATCACGTAGTCAGCCTCTGCCTCACCGCGACGGATTTTCTTGAGCACGGGCATGACCAGGCGCTTGCGCAGGCCCTTGAGGTGATCGGTGAAAAAAATGCCCTGCAGATGGTCGTACTCGTGCTGAATGACGCGGGCGAGAAAATCGTCCGCTTCCAGTTCCTGCGGTTCAAAGTTCGCATCACGGTAGCGGATATGCAGTTTTTCGGGACGAAACACTTCTTCACGGACATTCGGCACACTGAGGCAGCCCTCTTCGTAACTGATGTCTTCGCCGTAGAGATCGGTGATCTCCGGATTGATCATTACCAGGGGACTGCTCTCCTCGTAGCCTTCCATGGGACGCAGGTCGATGACGAAAAGCGAGTCTCCCCTGCCCACCTGGTTCGCCGCGAGTCCCACGCCGCTGGCGCGGTCCATGGTGGCGAACATGTCGATGATCAGCTGAGTGATTTCCGGGGTCGGGGCTTCGACCTCGTGTGTCTCCTCGCGCAGAACGCGCGCGTCGTACGGATAAATGGGCAGGATTGCCATGAGATTCTCTTTGCGGTTGGGAATGAGGCGACGGATTTTGTCCACCGCCTGAAATGCTTTACTTTTCCAGCTTCTAATCTAACAAAAAAACGCTACGATTGGTTTATAAAGAGACGAGGCTCACATGGATCTCGAACTGAAAGGAAAACGTGCATTCGTCGCAGGATCGAGCGACGGAATCGGGAGAGCGATCGCCACGGGACTCGCGGCCGAGGGCTGCGCGGTCATGCTCTGTGCGCGGACGCAGGAGAAACTTGCGGCGCTTGCAGAGGAATTGCGCGAACATGGCGGACGTGTGGAATACGTCTCCACTGATCTTGACCGGCCGGAGGACATCAGCGCCGCAGTGGACGCGATGAAAAAGGAATTTGGCGGTTGCGACATTCTCGTCAGTAACAACGGGGGACCCAATCCGGGAGAATTCCGCTCGATGACCGAGGAGCAGTGGCTTGCAGGCTACAATCGCACCCTGATGAGCACGGTGCGGCTGATCCGCGGCATGCTCGACGACATGATCGCACAGCAGTTCGGACGCATCATCAACGTGACGTCCATTTCCGTCAAACAGCCCGTGCAGCGACTGCTGCTCTCGAACACCTTCCGCGCAGGTGTGACGGGTATGGCCAAAACGCTCTCCGATGAAATTTCCCGTCACGGCATCACCGTCAACAACGTCGCCCCTGGCTACATCCGCACGGGACGCCAGACACAGCTGTTCACCGATCGCGCGGAAAAAGCGGGGATTACCGTGGAAGACGTCCGCGCACAGGTGACGGCGAACGTCCCGATGGGACGCATCGGCATGCCGGAGGAAATCGCACATCTCGCGGGGTTCCTGGCCTCCGCACGGGCGTCCTACATCACCGGCACGACCATACCGGTGGACGGCGGACTGAACCGCGGACTCATGTAGCGAAACACGCCGGTCTCCGCGTCAGGGACGCTCCTCCCTGCCGTCGGCATAGCGCGCGAAGCGTCCGCTGTCACGCTGGTGCACCGGATCGGGCCGCTCCCAGGGCCATCCGCCGAACTGCGTACGCTGATAGTCTTCGAAGGCCTCCTGGATTTCCGCCCGGGAATTCATCACAAAAGGACCGTACTGTATCACCGTCTCCCGTATCGGCCGTCCCTGCAGGAGCAGCAGCCGCGCACCGCCTTCACCCGCTGTCACCTGCAGCGCCGTGGCGGAATCCAGTTCGGCGGCATGATATTGCGCGATGGCGTTCCCGTCGAGCGCAATGCCGCCGCCCTCGAAGGCGTACAGACGCCTGCTCAGCTCCGCTGACGCGGCGGGAAGCGTCCACTCCGCCCCATCTTCCATCTCGATGATCCAGATCGCCACCTCGTTCGCCGCGTCGGCAGCCCAGGAATCGGGGGCGGGGGCGGGGGCGGCAACATCACCGAGCGTGCCCGCAATCACCGTCGTCCGCGTCGTCCTTCCTTCGTCGTCCCTGTGCACGACGACGGGGATCGTTTCGGCCCAGAGCATGCGGAAATGCGGATCGGCGAATTTCCGTGCCTGCGGCAGGTTGAGCCAGATCTGAAACAGTTCGAGGGGGTTTTCACGCTCCCGCTCGAGCAGGGGGAACATCTCCGCATGCTGCAGTCCGCTGCCAGCCGTCATCCACTGCACGTCCCCGTTCCCGTAGCGTCCCGCCGCACCGTGCGAATCCGCATGATCGACAAAGCCCTCGCGCACGACGGTCACGGTCTCGAATCCCCGGTGCGGATGCTCCGGAAAACCAGGCACCGTGCTGCCGTGATACATGCGCCAGCCGTCCTTCACCTGGAAATCCTGTCCAATGTTGCGTCCCTCCAGCGACGCGGCCGGTCCCATAGCGTCGTTCCCTCGCGGGTAGGCGTCCGCGTGATGCACGCAGAACAGGAAGGGATCGGCTGTATCCCACATGAATCCCATCGGGAAAATATTCTTGATCGCCGCAGCGCTCATACCATGTCCTTTTTTCTGGTGGTGATACCGCATGGTAATAAAAAAAGCCGGCACGAAAAAAGGCCGGCTGCCGCACCCGCAGTGTGTGATGCTTCTGCATTCTTGACATCATTGTGACATCACGCGTACAGTAGAATTGCATGTTCAGGGAAAACAGGAGGCCGTATGCGCACGTACATCATCCTCGCCCCCTTCCTTGTCCTGCTCGCGGCCACCTCGGCCTGCTCACACTCGGTCACGCGTCCCATACTCCCGGGCATCGCCTTCTGCAGCCTGCTTCCCGACGGAGAGGACGTTACCTTCGAAACCGCGCAGGGGGATGTTTCCATAGATCTCGACGATGTGAAGGGTCATCCGTGCGGCGAGCACGCGCTTCTCGTATACGTGACGGGCATGCGTGATTTCGAAGACACCTATGACACGCTCGCCTACGCCGACATCCGCAGCTTCACTTCAGAGGCAATCCTCCAGGTGAACATGCGGGATGGATCGACGCACACCGCCAAAGGAAACGCGTGGAGGATTGAAAACCGCGGATGTACGCTCGGTGACATTACGATGCACATCCGCATCCCGGTACCCAAAACCGACAGGGTGCGTGTCGAAACACGCGTCATTTCCGCGTCTGAGATCAGCACAATAGAAATTGGACGCGTGCAATCCAGGGATGGGGCGATATTCGGTGTATTCCTCGGGCTGCTCGGACTCGCACTGTTTCTTCGTGGCTTCTCGGCCGGTATCGGCGGGTAGTTCTATGGCCCTCCGTTTTCTCCCAGTCCCTGCCCGGGGCTCCGTGCCGGACCGCCGAACAGCAGTGCTTCGAGCACTATGCCGCCGATCACACCGGCGGCATACGCGAGATAATCGTAGGGATCGAACGTACTGCCCAGGACGTGATACCCGAAGTACTGCAGGGTCTCCACCCCTGCGCCCGCGGCCAGAACGGCGATCGAACGCAACCAGGACGTCACCCACGGTTTTTCGATCATTCCCGTGAGCAGATACAATGAAAGCGGGAGGAGAATGTCGATAAGGTATCCGTTGACGAACGCGGGCCAGGGACCGGCGTACTGCGGTCCGGTGACAAAATGCAGCGCGCCCACTCCCAGGGCAACGGCGACCACGACCGTTTTCCTCGCACTGCCGGACAGCTGCATGATATCCTGCTTTTCTGACGTATGAGTGACATGGCATCGGCGACGATGCGCGAACGGACCCTGGCATAATACGCATCGGGGCCACCGCGGACAAAACCGTCGCACGGAAAAATGGGCGCGAAAGCCTGACATCGGGCATTCAGGTGTCATACTGGCATTTATCCCGATAATGCCGTACGTTTCCCGCATACCACACAGTAACGACGCACGAAGACCGTCCCGGCAGTACGCCGGGAACACCGACATGGACGCACTCACCCTTTTTCACTACGAGGAGGCCATCATGCTGCGAAGGGTACTTCTGTCCACCGCACTCGGACTGCTCCTGGGTCTGAGCACCGCAACCGCGCAAACCGCGGAGTATCTGACGATACTCCATCTCAACGACACCCATGCGAATCTCGCACCCGGCGCACCCCGAGACGCCGAGGGCAACGCAACCGTCGGCGGCATCGCACGTGCCGCATCGGTAATTGGAATGGAAAAACTGATGGATCCGAACGCGCTGCTCCTGCATGCAGGCGACGCGTACATCGGGGATCTGTCGTTCAACCTGAGCCTGGCAGGCGAACCACCCATCATTCCTGAACTGCAGATGCTGCAGCAGCTCGGTGTCGACGCCATGGCCCTCGGGAATCACGAATTCGATCTTGGCTGCGACGTGCTCGCCGGCACGCTGCAGGCCTCGCTCGGCCAATCCCCCTTCCCGCTGCTCTGTGGCAATCTCGACATGAGCGCGGAACCGGAGCAG
>CAJXSA010000278.1 GCA_913060595.1 uncultured Ignavibacteria bacterium | reverse complement strand
CGAATCGTGATATTATCAATGAATAGCTCAATTCCCGATTTCCGTGGAGACCACATGACATTTTTTCGACCGTTCCTGATTCTTTCCCTGCTTTTTATTTCCCTGCCGCTGTCCGCCCAGGTGTTCGACGCCCCCGCGGACGAAATGCAGCAGGTGCGCAACATCGAATTGCGCCGTCACGCGATGCTGGCCAAGCGCAGTCAGTTCGTTCCCGCTGCGGCGGAGGACTATGACGTCACGTATTACCGCCTCGCGGTTTCCTTCCCGAACGACGCCGCACTGGACTTCGCCGGCAGCGTGCGCATGGAGCTGCGCAGCCTGGTGGACGATCTCTCCACCGTCACGCTGAACTTCGGCGTGCTCGGAACCATCGACAGCGTGCGCGTCGGCACCACACGCCTCGACGCCGGCGCCGTCACGCATGACGCGGACGTGCTTTCCCTCACACTCCCCTCCGCGATACAGAAGGACGAAGCGCTCGCCGTCACGATTTACTACACGCACCCCTACGGCGGCAGCGCCGTGACGGTTCGCAACGTGCAGAACGTGGACCTCGGCAAGCAGATCCTGAGCATCGCCTCGCAGGCGGAGCCCTACGACGCGCGCAACTGGTGGCCGTGCAAGGACGATCCCGCAGACAAGGCAGATTCGATCGATGTGATCCTCACCGTCGAGGAACCGATGTACCCGGTCAGCAACGGTCTTGTGGTCTCCGACGTGAGCAACGGCGACGGCACGCGCACCGTGCACTGGAAATCGCGCTACCCCATCGTCACCTACCTCGTCTCGGTTGCGGCCGCAGAATACAACTATCGCGAACTGACCTTTGACTACAAGGGACATTCCATGCCGGTCGGCAGCTGGTGGTACGGCATGCCGAGCAGCAACATGGCCAACTACGAACAGGACATGATGGAAGGACTGCGGGTGCTCTCCGACCTGTTCATCACCTATCCGTTCATCGAGGAAAAGTACGGCATGGCCGAGTACGAATGGGGCGGCGCCATGGAGCATCAGACGGTGTCCTCGATGGGCTTTTACAATACCGACGTGGTCATTCACGAACTCATGCATCAGTGGTTCGGCGACAAGGTCACCTGCAACACCTTCGAGCACATCTGGCTCAACGAAGGCTGGGCAACCTACGGCGAATCACTGTTCTGGGAATCGCGCGGCGGACTCGAGGCGTTGAAGGCCAATATGGCCACGACGACCTATTACGGTCCCGGCACCATTTTCGTCGACAATCCGAAGGAAAATCCCGGCCGCATCTTCAGCGGCGCGCTCAGCTACAATAAAGCCTCCTGGGTGGTGCACATGCTGCGCCACGTGGTCGGAGACGAGGATTTCTTCGCCGCGACGCGAACATACCTGGGTGAGGAGCGGCGGGACGCCTACCGCAGCGTCACCACCTCAGAGTTCAAGCAGTTCTACGAGGACCAGAGCGGCATGGATCTCGACTGGTTCTTCGACCAGTGGATTTACGGCGAGTACTACCCCACGTACCGTTTCGACTGGAGCGTCGCGCAAGACGCCGCGATGTTCGACCTCACGGTGAACATCGAACAGCTCTACCTCTCCGAGCGGCAGCTCTTCACCATGCCCATCGACCTGTACGTGCAGTTCACCGATGGCACGGACACCACGCTCACGGTCAGCAACGACGAGGCCACTGCGCAGTACAGCTTCCGTTTCGACCGCGAAGCGGAGGTCGTGCAGCTGGATCCGGACAACTGGATTCTGAAGCGTGTGATCGAGAAAATCACCAACCCGACCTTCGACAAGGGTCTGCTTGTTGTCAACGGCATCGACTGGGATGTCGAGGCCTACACCGCGGATCTGAAAGCGGCCTTCGCCGACTCCGTGTTCAGCGGCGGACTCCCCTACACACTCTGGGATGTGTTCCCGGATCCTTCGGTCGGCTACCCCTCCACCGTCCCTGCGCCCGCCGGCTCGGGTCCGGTGCCCGGCCGCGTGCTCGGACAGTACTGCACCGTGGTGTGGCTGGGCAACGCCTACAACGGTGACGACAACGTGTGGGCCAACACTTCGATCATGGAATACCTGCGCGCCGGCGGCAACGTGCTGCTGGTCTCACGCATGGGACAGAATTTCATCACCACCGACATGCGCGAGCTGCTCGGCATCAGCTGGACGGGGAATTACGTCGAGGCCGCGGACTGCGAAGCCAAGCTTCCCTCGCTGCTCAACATGGAATTCACCGATGATCAGAATCTGCTGAACCTGTTCAGCACCACGCTCGACCGGCAGGAGAACGTGCTGCTCTTCACCGAGACACAGTCCTTCTCCGCCGAACGTGGCATCGGCGTCTGGGGCAAGCCCATGACCACCGAGAACGGCGAAACCGGGCACATGATGTTCATCGGCCTGCGCCCGTACCGTGTCAACAACGGTCAGCTCAAGCAGAACATGGCCTCCCTGCTGGCGCTCATGCCCTGCGTCCCGGTGACCTCGGTGCATGACGCCCCGTCGTCTCCCTCGGGCATCGCGCTCGACCAGAACTATCCCAACCCCGTCCCTGCGGGAAGCGGCACGCTGCTGCGCTACACGCTCAGCACCGTGCCCTCCACGCCGCTGGCCCTGCGCGTCTATGACGTTCTCGGACGCCTCGTCCGCGAGCAGTCCGTCGCAGCCGCAAGCGCGGGCGTGCATTCCCTGACGCTGCAGACCGCCGGACTCCCCGCCGGCGTCTACACCTACGCACTCGAAGGCGCTACCACTGCCGTCTCACGTAAAATGGTCGTCATCGAGTAGAGCGAATCCAACGCCCGCCACCGCCCTTCGGGCCATGGCGCTGCGAGCAGTGTCTCGCGGAGTTTACGCAGCACGACGCACAGCAGTAAGCAAGAAAGGCGGTCATCAGACCGCCTTTTCTTATCTCTGTGTAATCTGCGTAATCCGTGGTAAAACCTCTGCGTAATCCCTGCACTCCTTTACTTCCCGTAGAAGAGCTCGGCGCCCGGTCCCACTGGCAGTCCCAACGTGAACCACACGATGAGCAGCACGGTCCAGATCATCGCGAAGGTGATCGAGTACGGGAGCATGGTGGCGATCACCGTGCCGATGCCCGCCTTCGGCTCGTACTTGGCCACGAAGGCAACGATGAGCGCGAAATACGACATCATCGGCGAGACGATATTCGTCACGCTGTCGCCTACGCGGTAGCCGGCCTGCACCAGTTCCGGTGAGAAACCGAGCAGCATGAACATGGGGATGAATACCGGCGCCATGATGGCCCATTTCGCCGAGGCGCTGCCCATGACCAGGTTGATGACGGCCGTGATGACCACAAAGGCCAGCATCAGGGGAATGGCACCGAGTCCGGAGGACTTGAGCAGATCCGCGCCCTCGATGGCGGTGATCAGTCCGAGGTTGGTCCAGTTGAAGTACGCCACGAACTGCGCGGCGAAAAACACGAGCACGGTGTAAATGCCCAGCGTCTCAATGGCCTTGCCCATGCCGTTCATCACGTCCGTGTCATTCTTGATCGTGCGCGCGCCGATGCCGTAGGCCACGGCCAGGATCACGGCGCCCATGAAGATGAAGGCGACCACACCGTCGAGGAAGGGCGAGTCCAGGATACCGCCGGTGTCGATGTTGCGCAGGAAACCGTTTTCCGGGACGAGACCGGCGAGGATGATTGCCGTGCTCACCAGTCCGGTGTAAAGCGCGAAACGCAGGCCGCGTTTTTCGTCGGCGGTGAGGGGACGCAGCTCCTCCTTCTCCGCTTCCCCCTTGTACTCCCCGAGACGGGGAACGACGATTTTCTCCGTAACCCAGGTGCCGGCGAGGGCGATGAAGAAGGTGGAGACGAAGAGGAAGTAATAATTCGCGGCGGCATTGACGACGTAGCCCGGTTCGAGAATGCGCGCGGCCTCCTGCGAGAGTCCGGCCAGCAGCGGATCGATGGTGCCGAGCAGCAGGTTGGCGCTGTATCCGCCGGATACGCCCGCGAAGGCCGCCGCCATGCCTGCGATGGGATGGCGTCCCACGGCGAGGAAAATGACGCCGCCGAGGGGCACGAGCAGCACGTAGCCGACTTCGCTCGCCGTGTTGGAAAGAATGCCCGCGAGAACGATAACGAAGGTCAGCAGCTTCCGCGGAGCGGCGAGCACCATCTGCCGCAGGGCGGTGCCGATCAGTCCGCTGCTCTCCGCGATGCCGATGCCGAGCATGGAAACGAACACCGTGCCCAGCGGTGCGAAACTCGTGAAGTTCGTCACCATGGTGGTGAGGATGCGATGCAGTCCTTCAACGGACAGCAGGTTCACCGGACGCACGGTCTCCCCCGTGCCCGGATGCTGCACGGCGATGTCGAACAGACTGAAAATCCATGAAAAGAATATCACCGAGAGCGCCAGGATGGCGAACAGTGTCGCCGGATGCGGCAGCGCGTTGCCGACGCGTTCGACGGTGCTGAGAAAACGATCTATCATTCCCGGCCGGGCCTTGCTGTCCGATGCCATACCTACCCTTCATCCTGTCATGTGAAAGTGTTACGGGGATAGTATGTAAAACACAAATCGAGGGAAATCGTTCAACGCACGCGGCTGCGGCGCACTGGAGAGGCGATAAAACAGCGTCCCGCAATGCGGGACGCTGATGGGTGGTGGGTGCCCCGCGTGGCGGGGACGATGTCTGAATTTCTTATTTCGCTTCGGCGAGGAAGGGGTCATTGATGGGAACGGCGTTGCGGCGCTTGAACTGCAGGGCGGTCGTGAGGATGAAGATGCCGCCGAGTCCGAGCATGGGGGCGATTTCCATCCAGCCGAACACCACTTCGTCGTGGTTGTAGTTCGGCATGACCAGCCAGTACATGTCGATGAAATGCGCCACAAGCAGGATGACCGCGCCCGCCATGAGCACGTTCAGGTTGCGCTTGGCCGCTTCGGAAAGCAGCAGCACGAAAGGCACGATGAAATGCAGCACGAGCAGCAGCATCGACACCACTTCCCAGCCGTGGTCGAACCGGTAGGTGAAAAACACGATTTCCTCGGGCAGGTCTGCGTACCAGATGAGCAGGTACTGCGAGAAGGCGATGTAGGCCCAGAACACGTTGAAGGCGAACAGCAGCTTGCCGAGATCGTGGAAACGATCCATGGTCAGCCATTCGCTGATCAGTCCCGCTTTCTTGAGCAGGATGGCCACGATGGTGATCACTGCCAGCGCGCCCACGAGGGAGGCCGAGAAATAATACACGCCGAATATCGTGCTGAACCAGTGGGGGTAGAGGGACATCAGCAGGTCGAAGGCCGCGAAGCTGATGGTCACGCCGTAGAAAATCGTGATCGGCGCACTCAGCATCCAGTTGCGGCGCGTGGGCGCGATGTCGTTGCGCTTGTCCTGGCGAAAGGAGTTTCCGA
>CAJXSA010000277.1 GCA_913060595.1 uncultured Ignavibacteria bacterium | reverse complement strand
CGACGCTGACGAGCATCGGGCTCTTGACCTGCATGAGGATGAAGGCGACGCCCATGAGCATGCCGACAATAATCAGCGGCCAGGCCATCTGCTGTTCGACGATACCACGCGAGAGAATGGCCATGAGGCTGGCCTGCGGGGCGGGAAGCTCACGGCTTCCGAAGCCGCCCGTGTAGCCTTCGCGCACGCCGTTGGCGATGTCGCCGTCGTTGAGGAAGACCAGCACGCCGAACATCACGATGCCCGCGAGAACGACGCCGACAATGTCACCGATCTGCATTTTCCACGGCGTACCGCCGAGGATGTGACCGGCCTTGAGGTCCTGCAGCATCTCGCCCGCCACGGCGGCGGCGACGCAGACGATGGCCGCAACACCGAGCACGGCAGCGACGCCCTGCGTCTCTTCCGCACCGAGGATGACCATGATCAGGGCCGTGACCACGAGTGCGGTCAGCGTCAGACCGCTGATCGGGTTGTTGCTCGAGCCCATGATACCGACCAGGTAGCCGGAGACGGCTGCGAAGAAGAAGGCCAGGATGATCATCACCGTCGCGGCGACGAAGGCGATGATGAAGGTGGTGTTGAACAGGTAGAACGTGATCAGGAAGGTCGCGACCGCGACACCGACGATGCCTGCCAGCGTCCACGTGAAGGGAATGTCCTTTTCCGTGCGCTCGATTTCGACGGCGTGGCCGGAGGCGGCCTTTTTCACGTCGCTGATCGAGCGGGCGATGCCGGCGGTGAGGCTCTTGCGCATCATGAACAGCGTGTAGCCGGCGCCGACGAGCATGCCGCCGATGGCGATGGGACGCACGATGAATTTCCAGACATCATAGGCGGAGTTGATCCAGGCCTTGTCCATTGCGGCAGACTGCGAAAGCGAGGGATCCGCAGCCATGAAGCTGGTCGCCATGCCGGCGATATCGAGGTACGGTGCGATGAAATACAGGATGATCGGCGTCAGCAGGCCCCAGGCCATGATGCCGCCGGAGAAGTTCAGGGATGCGAGACGGGGACCGATGATGTATCCCACGCCGACGTAGGCGGGACTGATCTTGAACGAGGTCAGCACCATGCCGCCCTGGCCGGTGAAGTTGGTCCCGGTGATGGTCTGTTTCGCGAATCCGATGAAACGCTCCCACAGCGGCAGGAAGAGCTTGAATTCGCCGGCCGCCTTGATGAGACCGCCGCCGATCATGGCGCCGAAGAGGAACTTGGATCCGCCACCGCCGCCGCGACCCGCCTTGTGGATCTCGGCTGCCGCCACGGACTCGGGATACGGAAGCTCCGGATCCTCGACCATGACGCGGCGCAGAAGCGCGACAAACATAATACCCAGCACACCGCCTGCGATCAGGATCAGCGTGGAGGTGATGTAATTCGACGTCGTGAAAAACTCCGGCCAGATGCCGGCGACGAAGAAGGCGGGGAGCGTGAAAATCGCACCCGCGGCGACGGACTCACCGATGGAACCGACGGTTCGCGCGATGTTCTCCTCGAGTATCGTTCCCTTCAGGGCCTTCAAGAGGGCCATGCCGATAACCGCTGCCGGGTAGGTGGCCGCAATCGTCATACCGGCTTTCAGGCCGAGATATGCGTTGGCGGCACCCAGGACAACGGCGAGAACGAGACCGATGAGCAACGCACGTAGCGTAAACTCCTTCATATCCGTATCCGCAGGGACGAACGGAACATGTTTCGTCTCAGCCATACAAGTCTCCTAGATGAACAAACGATGGAAATATGAAAACGAGCTGATTGATTTCGCTCCTGTGATGGGCATTGTCGGGTACAGGCTCAGGGGATTCCGGCCTTTCAGGTCGGAACTATTACATGAAATTACGCATGAAGGGCCTCAAACACAAGGACGACGGGGAATGAGCTGCACCTGCCCGCCAGGTTCGCGGACGCCGCATCGGAGCGATTTACTGCTCGCCTTCCGGCGCGGACGGCAGAACGATGCCGAGAATGTCTTTTTCCAGCGTCGCGAGCGGGGCTTCGACAATGCGGCCCAATTCTTTTCCGTCCCGGAAAAAAATGAAGGTCGGAACAAGGGTGATGTCGTACGGTGCGGCTTCCCCTCCCGGACTTTGTTTCTCCCGGTCCACGCCGATCATGCGCAGTTTTTCGGGGGGTATGTTCGCATACTGCATGATGCGCAGCATGCGCGGCACCTCACGCTTGCTGTCGGAGCACCAGGTCGCGAGCACGCACACCATTTCCACGTCCTCGAGTGCAGCGTTGAGCTGATCGGCGTACTGCGGGTCGGGCAGGTATCCGATGAAATCTTCACCGAACCATTCGGGCAGATCGAGCAGATCCTCGATGGTCAGCGGTCCGAGCAGGGGCGGCGCATCCTGGGCCGGGGCGGCAGCCGGCAGGAGCATGACGAAGAGAAGAAGAAGGATCAGATGTTTCATGAAGAAATTCCGAAATGCGTGAACATGATTTACATGCCGTCAGAGCCGCTGCTGTCCTTGGGCAGCCGTCCGTCCTGCGCCCAGATGAGCTTGCGGCGGAGGGTCTCGAAATACCGCGGGCCGAGCCCCTTGACGAGGCTGACCGGGTGGGCGCCGCGGGCGATCTGCACCTCGATCGACGTTTCGTTCTCACGGATGTAGCGGCCGTCGGCCATCACCATCACGCTGCCGTCCTCTGTGCGGGCGCAGACGTCGATCAGGCTGTCACCGGAGACGATGACAGGGCGCGCGGTGAGCGTGTGCGCGCTGATCGGACTGATGATGATCACACCGCTGGAGGGAACCACGACAGGACCGCCGGTCGCGAGCGAGTACGCTGTCGAGCCGGTGGGCGTGGAAACGATGAGACCGTCCGCGACGAAGGATGCGAGGAAGTCCCCGTCCACGTATGCATCGATGGAAATGACCTTCGTCGACCCGTTCTTGGCGAGCACGATGTCGTTGAGCGCATGAAATCGCTGGTGATCGTCCTGCATGTGTCCGGTGATGGTCATGCGGCGTTCGATGGAGTAGTTGCCGTCCATGATCTGCTCGATGGCGAGAAACAGCTCGTCGACACTGATATCGGACAGGAAGCCGAGCTTTCCCAGGTTCACACCCAGCACCGGTGTTTCGTACGGGAGCGTCGACTGTACGGTGGAGAGCAGCGTCCCGTCTCCACCGAAGGTGATGACGACGTCCGCTTTTCGCGCGACCTCATCACGCGAGGCGACGCTGCCGCTTCCCTCACCCGTGCGTGCGTCATCCAGGCACGGCGGAATCGCCTCCTCGAGGATGAAAGGGATGCGACGACGGATGAAAAAGTCGACGGTGCGTGCGATGGCATCGATGGTGGCATCTCTGGAGACATTCCCCATGATACCGAACACGAGTGATTCTCTGCTACTCGTCATGGCAGTCCTGCAGGCGGAGCACAATGGAGGAAAAGACGGCCGCGGGTGGCCGGACGTTCACAAATTGCAAAAGAATTTGTCGGGGGGCAAGGTGCGGGATCGATTCAGGCGAGTTCGATGCGCCTGATCTCGGGCAGTGCCAGCATGAGCACGCGTTCGACGCCTGCGCGCAGCGTCATGATGGCGAGGGAGCAGGTGGCGCAGGCCCCGAGAAAACGCACTTCGACGATGCCGTCCGGAAAGACGGAGACGAGTTCGATATCGCCTCCGTCTTCCTGCAGGTACGGCCGAATGTCGTCGAGCGCCTTGAGGATAGTGGCCCGGGCCTCATCGATATTCTCGATCACGGTGGTCACCGGAGGTCAGCCGAGCGAAATATCGATGGACGGCGTGCCGGGGGATGACAGGTTCTTCTCGGAAATCTGTCCGGCCAGCGTCATCGCGGCTTCGACAAAGCTCTGCGAAACCACGGCGTCCGGTTCCATTTCCACAATGGGCACGCCCTTGTCGCCGCCGACGCGCACGTTCGTGGTGATGGGAATTTCCCCGAGGAAGGGAACGCCCAGTTCTTCGGCGGTGCGTTTTCCCCCGCCGTTGTTGAAGATTTCGTCACGCTCGCCGCAGTGCGCGCACACGTAGTAGCTCATGTTCTCGACAATGCCGAGAATGGGGACGGAAACCTTCTCGAACATGCGGAAGCCCTTGCGCGCGTCCGCGAGCGCGATGTCCTGCGGTGTGGTCACGATGACCGCGCCGGAGAGCGGAAGGGACTGCGAAAGCGTGAGCTGAATATCGCCTGTGCCCGGAGGCATGTCGAAGAGCAGGTAGTCGAGCTCTCCCCAGTCCACATCGCTCAGGAACTGCTTGAGCGCGCCGCTCGCCATGGGACCTCGCCAGATGAGTGCGTCATCCTGGTCGATGAGAAAACCGATGGACATCAGCTGCACCCCGTAGTTTTCGGCCGGGAGCAGGCGGGTTTTCCCGTTGTCCTGGTAGGCGCGCGGCTGCGTGTGGACGTTCATCATGAGAGGGATACTGGGACCGTAAATATCCGCGTCGATCAGGCCGACACGTGCGCCGGATTTCGCAAGTGCGACGGCGAGGTTGACCGCGACCGTCGATTTGCCCACGCCGCCCTTGCCGCTGGAAACGGCGATGGTGTTTTTCACACCCGGTATGACGCTCTTTTTCATTGCGTCACCGGAGTCCGGAATGGAAACCGTCGTGTCCACCGTCACCGTGCCGAGTGCGGGCAGATGATCGGCGAGCGCCTTGCGCAGCGACTCCTCGAGCGCGGGGCGCACGCCCTGCGGAGGAACTTTCATGTCAAGTGTGAAACGAACATCCGCTCCACTCACGACGATATCCCTGATCATATCGGCTGCGACCACATCGATGGTCATATACGGCGCCGTGACCACGCGGAGGGCCTGCAGAACATCCTGTTCGTTGAAATTCGCCTGGCTCATTACTTCTCCTTTGTAAAAAATCGCAATACTGCAAGATCATGAAGGCGGACGTGGAATGCAAAACCAGCGCCGGCATTCACATGAATGAACACGCGGCGGAAGCGATGGGTTCAGCCCGCGGCCACGCGCGGAAATCGGAGGATGAATGCCGCGCCGCGGCCCGGCGGAGAATCGACCTCTATGCTGCCGCCATGCTCCTTCATGATGTAGTAGCTGAGTGTGAGGCCCAGTCCGGTGCCCCGGCCCGACCGCGAAGCGGTGTAAAACGGGTCGAACAGGTGTCGCATCTGTTCCTCAGTGACACCCGGACCGCTGTCACGAATACACAGGACAATGTCCGCTTCCGATTCCTCACCGGTGATATCGATACGTCCGCCGTCAGGAAGCTCGTTGAGTGCGTTGGTGATGACATTGTGCAGGACCTGGACGAGCATGTCGGAGTTGCCTTCCACGGCGAGTCCCTGCGGCGGCAGGGTGATGTCTATGGAGACACTGCGGTAGCTCTCATGCATCGCGGCGGCGTCGCGGGCTTCCCGCAGCAC
>CAJXSA010000276.1 GCA_913060595.1 uncultured Ignavibacteria bacterium | reverse complement strand
GCGGGCTGCAGCGGCACGGCCATGGCCTTCAGTCTGCGCCGGATGGGAAAGAGTGTCGGGAATTTGAAAGTGAATGCGCGCGGCAGGCGCACGCAGGAGCCCCCGGTCAAGCTCGATCACATCACTCTCGCATTCGAGCTGACCTCGGCCGATGCGACCGATGAGGACATCGCGAAAGCGCTGCAGCTGACCGAGGAAATGTACTGTCCCGTCTGGCAGATGATAAAAGGGAATACGGTCATCGAGACCTCGTATACCCTCACCGGCGCGTAAACGCGGGAGCTGTCATGCATGTCGACTATTGACACCATGGATATTCTCATCACCGGAGTCGTCGCGGGCATCGCGGGGACTCTCACGATGGACATACTGAACAGTGCGTTCTCTCGACCAGGTTTTCTGGCGAAAATTGATGTCCGCATGATCGGGAGAATGGTTGGCGGGTGGATGCGTGGACAATTCCGATACAACGACCCGGGAGAGATGAAACTGGTGGCGAATGAAATTTTCATCGGGTACCTTGCGCATTACGGTATTGGTGTTGGACTCGCGGTGCCGTTTTTGCTTGGCTGGAGCCTTGGATTCGGCGAAATCACACCGCCTCTGTGGCTGTTTCTCTACGGTGTGGCAACCACTGCAGCATCCTGTTTCGTCGTGTATCCCAGTATGGGACAGGGGCTTTGCGGCATGAAGTCGGAGAACGCGAAAAAGAGCTTCTTGAGCAGCCTGGCGAACCACATCTTCTTTGCCCTTGGGATGACAATGGTCGTCCTCCTGAAGTAAGCCATGCTTCCAGATGAAACAGGCAGGAAATGGCAGATGTCCCACTTGACAATGACTGGAGTATCCTCATGATACATCGCTGCGAATGGTGCGGAACTGATCCCTTCTACGTCGCCTATCACGACGAGGAGTGGGGCGTGCCCGTACACGACGATCGCCTGCTGTTCGAATTTCTCATTCTCGAAGGGGCGCAGGCCGGACTCAGCTGGAGTACCATTCTCAAGAAGCGGGAGAACTACCGGAAGGCGTTTGACAATTTCGAAGTCGAGTGCGTTGCGGCATACAACGATGCGGACAAACAGCGGCTGCTCGCGGATGCCGGCATCGTTCGCAATCGACTGAAAATTGACTCCGCGATACGGAATGCCCGCGCGGTGCTGCGGATACGGGAAGAGTTCGGCTCGCTGGACAGCTATCTCTGGAGCTTCGTGGACGGCACGCCCGTGCAGAACGCCTGGACGTCCATGGCCGAACTGCCCGCGAGCACGGCACTGTCCGACCGGATGAGCAAAGACCTCAAGAAACGCGGCTTCAACTTTGTCGGATCAACCATCTGCTACGCTTTCATGCAGGCCGTCGGTATGGTCAACGATCACACCACCGATTGCTTCCGCTACCGGGAAGTGCAGAAGCTCGGCTGAACTTTCCCATGGTTCATGATGAATACGTACATTCAAATGAACGTACGATGAGTGACGCATGAACATTCTGTTTGTACATTCCGTCGAACGCGCGGTTTCGCGGCATGGCCTGCTGGGACAGGGCCAACTTCAATTCGGGATATCGTATATCTCGGCTGTGCTGAAGGAGGCCGGGCACGTCACGGAACTGCTGGTACTCAGCGGGGAGCACGAAGGAAAAGCACGCAGCGCAGTTGAAGAAACGATGCAGCGATTTGCTCCGGACATGGTCGCGATGACCTGCGTTTCCACGCAGTTTCCGTTCATCGACCGCATCGCCCGCCACATTCGCCACGCGTATCCGGATGCGTTTCTCGTGATCGGCGGTCCCCACGTGTCCCTCAGTCCGGAATCCGCCGAAAGCAGCGTATACAACGCTGTGTGTGTCAGTGAAGGGGAGTATCCGATGCGGGAACTCGCCGCGCAGCTTTCTGTAACCCGAAAGGTTTCCGGCATCCCGAACATGTGGCTGCGGCGCGAGGACGGATCCATGGAGAAGAACTCGAACAGGGCGTTCATCCAGGATCTCGACGCCCTGCCTTTTCCGGACAGGGAAATGTGGAGGCGCTGGGTGGACAGCTCAGACCCGTATCTGCCCACGGTGCTGCTTGGGCGCGGCTGTCCGCATCGCTGTACCTACTGTTCGAATCATGCGCTGCACTGTCTCTCCGAGGGACGCTATGTGCGCTTTCGTGCGCCGGAGCGCATCGTCGCGGAAATCGAGGAAGTCCGCAGCGATGCCGAAGCGCATAGACACACCGTTTTCCTGGAGACCGACACCATCACAGCGGACATAGAATGGTCGCATCGACTGTGCGCGGCTTTGAAGCGCTACAACACCAGCCTGCGGCAGCCGCTCCGCTTTCGCTGCAATTTCCGTATAACACGGCGGGCAAACGACGACGCGCTGTTTCGTGCGCTGGCAGAGGCCAACATCCGGCATCTGAACATAGGACTCGAAGCGGGGAGCGAGCGCGTCAGGAGAGACGTGCTTCGCCGGGATTATACCAACGAAGAATTCCGGGACGTCGTCGCACTCGCGCGAAAACATGGCATCGCGATCAGTTTGTTCAATATGATCGGTATTCCGGGGGAAACGCCGGCGGATCATTTGGAGACTGTGCGGCTTAACCGGGAAGCCCGTCCGGTGGAAACACTCACATCCATTTTTTATCCATATCCGGGTACCGAGCTTCATCGCATCTGCATCGACCGCGGATTAGTCCCGGAGGGGCAGGAACTGAAATCCGAACGCCGCAGCGCCTATCTCGATCTGCCGGAATTCCCGCGCCGCAAGGTGCAGCGCGCATATGATCTTTTCGAATGGCGTGTGAGCAGAGGGCAACTGCCCCTGCACGTGCGTCTCCGCAAACTTCTTCGCCGATATATTGGCAAATCTGATGCGGTCAATCGCGCGTTCATGGCCCTGCTCCCGATCTGGCACCGGGTGCATTCGCCCGGGAGTGCGTCCCGTACACAAGGTGGATATTCTCCTTAGCCAACAGCATCCGCACCTCGTCCACGAACCCGTTCAGAATTGTTGACATTCATGTCCTAATTTGCTATCGTTCCGCGTACATTGATGACGCATTCCCATGCGCATCGCCACACAGAGAAACACCTCGCTGCGCCAGCGGATGGACATCCGGCGAGGGATTGGCCAGCACATCCCGGAACAGTGGTATCATACAGAACAGAGTCGCATGCTGCAGGACGACTTCCCCCACAAAACACTTGACCTGGACGCTATTACGGAACTCTGGTCGAAGACCTATAATACACAGGGCCGGCCGGATTGGTCACACATTCTCCCGTATTACGACGAAAACATCATCTTTCGCGACTCGATACAGGAGGTGCGGGGCATCGACGATTTCCGGGCGATGACCGAGCGCCTGACCGCGCGCTCGCAGGATCTGACCATGAAGGTGGTCCGGGGCGCGATGCAGGGCAACGTCATCTTCATCGAATGGGAGATGACCATCGCGTACAAGAAATATCCCAGTTCGGTGCTGTATGGCTGCAGCAGGCTGACGCTGAACGAACACGGGAAAATCGCCGAGCAGCGGGATTACTACGACCTGTGGGGTGACATCTTTGACAACATCCCGCGTTTCGGCAAGGCGTACAGGAAATTCATGCATAAAAAATTCGGCTGATCTGCTGCGATGAGCGCCAGGAAAATATGGCAATACTACCGCGCGTATCAGTGGAAGGACATCTTGGCCATGATACGCAACAGCCGGCGTCCGCCGCGGCTGTGCGACGATCGCTTCGACGGAAAGCTGGTCGTCATCACCGGGGCGACCTCGGGGATAGGGTATGTCACCGCGCGGAAATATGCATCCATGGGAGCCAACCTGCTGTGCGTGAACCGGAACGAGCAAAAATCAGAAGCGCTGCGCAGGGAAATGGAAGACACGTACGGGGTGCGCTGCGACTTCCTGCTCGCCGACCTGAGCGTACTGCAGGACATCCATCGCGCAGCACACGAACTGGCCGCGCGCGAGACACCCATCGACGTGCTGATCCATAACGCGGGCGTGTACCTGACCGCGCAGGAAATCACCCCCGACGGACTCGACCGCGTGCTCGTCGTCCATCACCTTTCATCCTTCATCATCAATTACCTGCTGATGGAAAAGCTGAAAGCGCAGGACAAAGGCAGAATTATCCTGGTCAGCTCGGAAGGACACCGCTTCGCCGCGTGGGGTTTGAACCTGGACGATATGAACTGGAAGAAACGCCGCTACACGGGACTGCGCAGCTACGGCGCTGCGAAAACCTCGCAGCTGCTGTCCATGCTCGTGTTCGC
The DNA here is from genome assembly GCA_913060595.1 of uncultured Ignavibacteria bacterium. Classification (GTDB taxonomy): domain Bacteria; phylum Bacteroidota; class Ignavibacteria; order SZUA-365; family SZUA-365; genus BM516. Next base: position 1,113 of record CAJXSA010000276.1, on the reverse strand, counting down.
CGAACACTTCCGCGGCTCCGGCGTCACCATCAACGCGGTGCATCCCGGCGCCGTGAAAACCGATACCGGACAGGAGAACGGCCCCCTGTATCGCTGGTGGAAGAAGACGTTCTTCGATCCCACATTGAAAACGACGGATATTTCCGCAGAAGCGCTGTATTACTGCGGGGTCTCAAAGGAGCTGGACGGTGTTGCCGGGCGCTTTTTCAATCTCACCACCGAAGAAAAACCTGCACCGCCCGCGCGCGACCTCGATCTCGCCCGAGCGCTCTGGCAGAAAAGCCTCACGCTGAGCGGCCTGCAAAGCGGCACATCCGAAAAACGTGCGTCCAACAGTAATCCAGTGACCGCATGAGCACGGGAGCATCTCAATACGACACCATCGTGGTCGGGGGCGGTATCGCCGGACTGACTGCGGCGGCGTATCTCTCGAGGGAAGGTCGACACGTCCTGCTCATCGAGAAGAACGACGAGTGCGGCGGACTGGTCAGCACCTTCACCCACAACGGCTTCCGCTTCGACGCCGGCGTGCGTGCACTCGAGGACGCGGGCATCATTTTCCCGATGCTGCAGGACCTCGGCATTCCGCTGGAGGTGGTGAAGAGCCCGGTATCCGTCGGCGTCGAGAAGGAAATCCTGCATATCAGGGATCACGAAAGTCTGCAGGACTACCGCGACATGCTCGCGAGGATTTACCCGGAAAGCGCGGAGGAAATCGACGCGGTCATTGCGCTTATCCGGAAAATCATGAAGTACATGGACGTTCTGTACGGCGTGGAGAACCCGGTGTTCAAGGACTTGAAGCAGGATCGCGACTTCCTCATGAAGCAGCTGCTTCCCTGGCTCCCGAAATTCCTGTTCACCGTGCGGAAAATCAACCGGCTCAGCACTCCGGTCGAGGACACCCTGGAAAGCATCATCGGCAATCCCTCATTGCGGGACATCATCGCGCAGCATTTTTTCAGGGGAACGCCCACCTTTTTCGCACTCAGTTATTTCTCGCTCTACCTGGATTATTTCTATCCCCGCGGGGGAGTGGGACGGCTTGCGGAGGTGCTCACCGATAAGGTCCGCGCGCTGGGAGGTGAGATCCGAACAGGGACGACGGTGACG
>CAJXSA010000275.1 GCA_913060595.1 uncultured Ignavibacteria bacterium | reverse complement strand
AGGAACCTGCAGCAGAGCGTTGTCCCCGTCTTGAATCCCCGGTGCAGTCTGAACACTGGAGATGGACATGAACTCGAGTCCCGCCGCGACATACGGCTGCATTCCATGGCCCCGCATCATGTAATATTTCAAATGTGCACCGATGGAAAGGATGTCGTCTTCCAGCACTCCGCGGAGATGCCGGCTGCAGTATGATGCTCGCAGAGACATTCCAACAGCGACATCCGGCGGTTGGTACTCCACCTCCGCGGCGTACGGATATTCATATCCATCGGAAAGAAAATCCCCGCGAAATTCCTGACCGCCGACAGCGACGGCGAGCCGGATTTGCGATGGCGTTCGCGTTCGCAGTCCTGCCGGATCTATGGCACGCGCGTTGCGTTTTTCCTCCATATACCCTGCGATGACGGCACCCTCCATCTCACCGGGTTCCTTCAACGTCCAGAGATTGTCCATCACCCCTTCAATAATGAGCGCTTGCACGGCCTTCTCCATCGCCTGGCGCAGACAAATCTCCGGCGGTTCATTATAGCTGAAGCCGGTTTCCGCCTCCAGCAGGCGCTGGTAATCGACGAAGCGGTACAGCCCGGCATTCATCGCCTGCGAGAGAATGGTTTTCGAAGCATGCACGGTTTTGAGAATGCGGCCGTTCTGTGACGAAACGGCGCGCAGGTATATCGTTACCCTGTCGAGGCGAAATTCTTCGGAACCGCCGACACCGAAGTACTTCAGACCGACACCCCCAGTAAGCAGGTTTGTTTCGTAGGAAATGACACCTCCTTCAATCAATATCCCTGCGAAGAGCAGCGGTGGAAGCCTGAGGGATTCCCTGTCTGCACCTTCCTGCCCGTTAAGGAATTCTGCGCGGCTCGAACGAATGATTTTCCGCTCGTTCAGCAGGTTCGAAAGCCCCTCCCGCTCGATCGGAATAAACCAGCCGCTTTCATCAAGGATCTGGATGAGAATGGAGGTCGCACCCTGTGTCACCGCGGTGGAGAACGAGGAGCCGGTACTGGATGCCTTGTACTGCCCCGTCTGATCCCGGAACTTGTAGACGGCCGTGACGATCGGCTCGGCCGGAGCGGGCAGTCCCCTCAGTTCCGCCATTGTCGGTGTCACGGGCGAGAGCACGGGAGGCTGCGTCTCCATCGGCGGCAGAAAACTGACACAGGATGGAAGTGCGCATGCGCAGACGCAGACCGTGGAAAGAAACAGCAGTCGAATCATGCTACGGCACCAGTCTTAAAAATATGGGACAACAACACGGGTCTCATTCCCATTGAGAATCTCGGTGATCTCAATCACGATACCATCCATCTCTTCCTTGACCGAAATCGAATAGTCCCCGATCTCATACGTTCCCTCCTTCAGTCCGTCCTCCCCGAACATGGAAGAGTACAGTTCCCGGCTGATCTGGTTGAGCACCTGCCGATTGACGCTTTTGGCGAAATCCTTGATCGGGTCATCTTCGTAGCTATCCATGAATTCGTTCCGCGGCGCGGTGAAGGAATTCTGGGCCTGCGCCTCCTGCAGCATCCACGATGCGTTGAAGGAATTCCCCCCGAGGAATGAAGGATTTGAAAAATTGAATACCAGTTCCTGTGCGCATAGCGACGTCGTCCCTGCGATCAGCAGCAACGAAACAATGAAGATGGATTTCATGTCACCTCCAGAATTAATCCATTCAGAAAATACCCGTCCCCTCCATATCGTCACCTTGCAGACTCCGCACTACCTCGCGGTAGTTCTTCAGGAACATTCCCGTCCGTTGCAGTGCGGTGATGACGTTCTCCTCGATCACTTCGAGTCGCGGCTGCAGGAACGCCTGGTGCACGACCAGGTCGTTGACGGTCACAGTCACCTGTGTGCCACGCTGCGGCAGCGGCTTTTCTGAAATGACGATGGTGTATTCGGTGACACCACCGGGAGCAGACCAGTTGCTATAAAAATACTCGTAGAAATCGCGCCCGATTTTCGTCTGCGTCTCATCGACGACCAATCCTGAAAGTTCGAGAGAAAGGGACACTTCCTCCTCCGCCGTGCCGTTTTCCGGGGCCACTTCCGCCGTGGCTTCGCCAACGGAAAGCGAGTCGCGGTCCTTGCCCGCTTTCGTCTTTTCCGCACCCGAGGGTTCGTCCTGCGCCGACACTCCTGTACAATGCACGAGAAGCAGGAGCACAACTGCGGCGGCCGTTCGCACACCATGATGCGCCGCGACCTCTCCGAAGCAGCCCCCGTAGACCGTTGATCGTAATCTGGTTCTCATGTGTCGTAATACCGTGGGTGACGCATAATCTTCTCTCCGTCGACGGCCATGACCAGCTGTCCTCCGCATCGGGGACAGAAGCGCGCAACAGGGGAAGTGATGGGTGCCTCGCACTCAGGACAGGCACTCAGGAGCTTTGTGCCGCAGCTGATGCAATAGCGATGGTTTTTTTCATGCTGGACAAAATAGCCGCATGCAGGACAGAGCTTGTACGTATCCGACACGTTCTTTCGCTTCTTCTGTTTACCCGGAGATTGTACTCGGTACAAGAGCAGAAATCATGCCAGTATATGACGCGGGTAACAGTCCGGTAGCGGCATATGGAAGTGGGGGAAAGGAAACTGTAGTTGCGAAAAGCCGAAACAGGAGTTTCGGGATGGAGCGGGCTCGGGAAGCAGCGAGACGTTGCCGTAAACGCAGAGTTGGAGCGTGTGACGCAGCAGAACGCGATTTGAAAAATTTCAGCCGCCGCTGCCTCTGTCAAAACGATGCAGCGCCTTGCGGAAGCCCTGCTCCGTCATGCCGGCTTTGCGCGCAGCCGTGGGAATGTGATTCTCGCAGAGTTGGAGCACTCCCTGGAAGTACTCCCGCCGGAGCTGCAATTCCATCTCCGCATATGGTGGAAGGTTTGCCGGATCCTGCAGGTAGCGCTCCAGCATGCCGGGTTGTTTCTGCCGGCATGTGCAGTTGTCATGATGTACGTGAGAAACCACGCCGTCCGCTGCATACGGCACCGCGGCCTTGATCACGTTCTCCAGCTCTCGGACGTTTCCCGGCCAGTGATGCGCACGCAGTTGCTCGACCGCTTTCTCGCCCAGCCGGAGCTGCTGTCCGAAATCGTACAGGCGCAGAAAATGTTCGGCGAGCATGAGGACATCGTCCTCCCTTTCGCGAAGCGGGGGGATGTGCAGGGAGAGTCCCCTGATACGGTAATAGAAATCCTCCCGAAGACGCCCCTCGTGCATCAGTGCGGTCAGATCCTCATTCGTTGCGAAAATCAGCCGGACATCGCAAAGGCGTTCCGGCCTGCGGGGATTCTCACCCACGCGGTGAAACCGCTTGTACTGCATGAAGGAAAGCAGTTTCAGCTGCAGATCTTCGTCGAGGCAGGAAATCTCTGGTATGTAGAGGACGCCACCCTGCGCGGATTCAAATATGCCCGCTTTGCTGCGCTCCGCACCTGAAAAGGCCCCCCGCTCATGACCGAACAGTTCGGACTCAATGAGCGTCGGACTCAAACTGCGCAGCGGAACAGAGACAAACGGCTTCCCCTCTCTTGCGCTACGCCGATGAATCTCACGCGCGACAAGGTCTTTTCCGACACCCGTTTCCCCTTCAAGCAGAATGTCGAAATCGAATCTCGCAATTCGTGTCAGCTCATTATCCAGATTCCGCATGACATCAGAGGAGAAAAGCAGCTCACCGTTGCCATTTCGATGCCTCGCGAGCACTTCCGTTTTGGATGCATGTATCCCTTCCGAATCCCGGTGCAACGATGCCACCGGACTTCGCCGTGCTGCATTCACTGATTTCATTCGCGCCTCGGTAACGTCCTGAAGGTTTCACTACAGGCTTCCATTGTGAAGAAGCGCAGAGGCACATGTCATTTATGACAACATGAAGGACATGCGCAATCCGCCGCGGGACAGAGAAATCCGACGGCAGAACAAATACTGTGCGCTACTTCGTGGAGAGAGGGACGCAAATATAGCGAACTCGCACGCACAATGCAAATATTACAGGCAAACAAATCGGTTATTATAATGAAAAAGCGCACCGGCATACCTGCCGGTGCGCTTTACACTCACGAAAGAATGGAGATTACTCTCCCTTTTCCACTTCCGGGTCGTCGTCGAAACTGGAGAGTATGCCGTCCATGACGGTCTTGTCCGATTTGAAGGATTCGAGCTTGCGCCGGAGCATGTCCGCATGCCCCTGCTCCATCTCGGCCATTTCGAGGAGAAACTCACGCACGGCCGCAGCCTGGGCGAGCTCGGCCGCCTCGGTGTAAAACTGCTTGGCGTCGAGTTCCTTGTCGATCGCATCCTGCAGGATGTTCTCGAGTGACGAGTATTCCGGGATAACCCTCTTCATTCCTTCTCCAGTAATTCGTGTATCTGTCGTATTCCTTATTTGCCGGGATTGAGTACGCGGCCCTGGGCGTCGCTCTGACGCAGCGTGGCGTTCTCACGCTCACGGATCACGCCGAATACCTGGATGACGCCCTCGTTCTTGTTCGTCTTCATGCGCACCGCACCGTTGACCTGTCCCTTGAACTCGGGAATCAGCGAGACGACGACTTCGCGGGACTCACCCGGCTTGAGCTTCATGCTGGTCGGGGTGACCTTCGCACCGCGCAGCGGCATGGCGATGGTGCGGCCGTTGCCCGCCGTGTCGGCGTACGTGGTCATGTTGAGCGAAATGCTGCTGACGTCGAGCACGTCCTCGGACACGTTCTTGATCTCAACCTTCCCCGAGGCGTTGTCACCCACGCGGTAGCCGAGAAGCTGAATGTACGCCGGATGCACTTCGAAATCCGTCTTGATTTTCGCGGAGAAGCGAATGATGGTGTGCGGCTTGTCCTCGTCCTTTAGGTACAGGCTCACGGTTTTGGACACTTTGCCGCGGGAACCGCGGGGCGGGGTGAACTTGACCTGGATCTTGGCCTCGCCGCCCGGGGGAATGCTCTTTTCTGAAAGCACGGCCGCGGTGCAGCCGCAGCTGGCGCGCGCCTGCGCGATCTCAACGGTCTCGTTGCAGTTGTTCTTGAAGACAAAGGTGTGCTCCACCGTTGCCGTCGGATCGATCTCACCGAAATAATAGTCCGAGGTTCCCTCCAGGGCAAAACACTGCTGTTCGGCCGGAGTGCTGGACTGCGCCGACACCGCCGGGACCAGCAGCAGGCAAAGCAGGAGTGTCGCAAGAGACGTTTTCACGATGTTCATTCTATCTACCTCCGTTCATGGTGTTCATCATTAAAAAATAACATTTCATTCTTTTCCTTACAATGCGCGGCGGCGGTACCTCACGGTGCGCGTGTTCGCAGCACAACGCCGCTGACCGGCACACGCAGTTCACTGTTGGGAATCGGAATGCGAATGCTGCCGTTGATCTGGCCCTTCTGTTCGGGAATCATCA
>CAJXSA010000274.1 GCA_913060595.1 uncultured Ignavibacteria bacterium | reverse complement strand
AGGGCATCCAGCTTTTCACGGCGTAGGGACCGCCGATGTAGCAGCGTCCCTCCAGCAGACGCGGCGCGCCGGGCACGCCCGCACAGGGGAAATGAAAATGATGATAGTCCGCGAGTCCCAGCCGCAGCACAGCCATGCTCCCGCCGCGGTAGCGCTCCCATTCCGCATCGTCGCGCAGGAAACTGCGCAGATCGAACATGTGGCTCTTGATGCGGAAAGGCTGCGCATCGATATGCGGAAACACGAGGAGTTTCCCGTCCGCCGGGGCCACGCAGACGTCCGGGTCCTCCGGCAGGGGCCGGCATGCCAAGTCGATCTCCCGCGTGAAGAAATCGGCGAAGCTGCGGAAGTCCTCCACGGGACGCAGGGACTCGCCCATGTCTATCCCCATGCGCGCAACGAAAGGCGCGATCTCTCTCCTGCTGCGCGGCAGCGCTTTCCACCAGGCGTACAGGCGCGAAGGCCAGAGTCGGCTCAGCACCAGGCGCGACAGCCATCGGCCGGGCACGGCGTTACAGGCCCAGTACAGGAAGCCCGACGCGTATACTTCCTCACGTACGCGCTCCCCGCTTTTCCTGTCGATATATGCATGCTCTTCGATCACAGGTCCTTCTCGTACAGCGCATACTCGCGAATTTCATCGGCATCTTCAACATCGAACAATCCGCGCACGCGGTTGCCGCGGCGCATGAGCGCGACCAGCACTTCGTCCATGCCCATGGCGACGGCGCGCTGCAGCGTACGGTACACCGAGGCCCGGGCGCAGCCCGCCGCCGCGCGCGCATGCTGCGGCAGCACGCCGCCCAGCAGGTAGATCACGCGACGCGACGCCCGGCGACGGAGCAGGTAGCGCAGTTTCGCCGCTGCGTTCCATTCCCCGCGCAGCGCCTGCACGGCGCGCGCACGGTCGAGAAAGGCCGCCGTGAAGCCGACGTCGCCGTGCTCCGGACGTGTGAAGAAAGAAAGGAGTCCCGGTGCGAGAGCGTCACGGTTGCGTCGCAGCAGCGCAACGAAATCCTCTTCGCTGATCGGGGTGCAGCCGGGAAAATCCCGGAACGCCGGCAGAAGCAGCCGGTAGAGCAGGCGAAAATCCTGTTCGGGCGCACGCGTATCCGCGTCACGGAAGGAAAAACCCCGCGCGGTGAGACGCTCGTATATCGGACGTGTATACTCCATCAGCCCTTGCAGCCGCTCCTCCCCGCGGAAAAGCACGCTCTCCCAGTAATGTGCCACGCGAAAGCCGGCGCGTTCGAACTGTCCGGGATACCACGGCGCGTTGCGGGGCTCGCTGACAAAGGGCGTGCCCTCGGCGCCGCGCGTGATGAAACGATAGCTGTGCCAGATGTCGAAGTTCATCGGTCCCCAGGCGCGGCGCAGTCCGCTCGATCGCAGCCAGTCCGTCGCCGCAGTGAGCAGTGTCTGCGCGACCGCGTCCTCGTCGACGCACTCGTAAAAGCCTACCGCGCCGATCGGCGTACCGTCCGTGTCGCGCAGATCGCGATTGACGAAGGCAGAGACGCGTCCGACCGCTCTGCCGCCCTCGCGCACGAGGAAATGGCGATGCGCGTTCCCGGGGATATTGTAGAACGGGTAATCCGGACGCAGCTGCCGTTCCAGCATGGGACGCAACGGAAGAATGCATCGCGGATCCGCGGCGTTGCGCGCGTGTCCGCAGGCGAGAAATTCCCGCGCGAGGCGCGCGTCGAAATCGAAGGAGATCACTTCCATGATATCTCTCCCGTGGCGCCGTTCATGGTCACGCTCTTCGCGCCCTCGAGCAGGCGCATGGCGTCGTTCGCGGCGACGATGGTGGGAATGCCCAGCTCGCGGCCGATGATGGCGGTGTGTGAGAGCACGCTCCCCTGCTCGACGATGAGTCCGGCCGCGCTGATCATCAGGAAAACCCAGCCCGGATCGGTGCTGCGCGCGACGAGAATCTTTCCCGCGACGTCACCTGCTGCCGACGGCTCTCGCACTACCGCGCAGGGAGCCGTCACCATGCCGGTGGAACAGCCCGTGCCGCGCAGCTGCGGTGCGGAAAGATCCTGCGTCGTCACCGCCTCTGCCGCCTGCGGCTGCTGCACGGCGCCGTCATTCCCATCGCGCATGAAACGGGAGGGGAGTTCCAATTCCGCATCGGCTGCCTGCGCCTGCCTGCGACGCGCGACGATGCGGCGGGCCTCGGCGGGCGGGAGTGTTTTCTCAACGAGCGCGAACACTTCCTGCACTTCGAGGAAAAAGATGTCGTCGGGATGTGCGATCACGCCCTGCGCGCTGAGTATGGAAGCGAGCCGGCGGAACATGCGGCGCAGCAGTCCGTAGAGGCGGCTGCGCGAGAAGCGCATGTTTTCACGCGCGGCCACGGCGGCGCGGGCACGGTCGAGCACGATGCGGGTGAGCAGGCGAGCGAACGGATTGCGAATGCGGTCGCGCAGTTCTCTCTCCGCCGCTTCGCGCGTGCGGGTTTCCTCGCGCTCCATCCCTGCCGTTGTCATGCCGCTGCGCACATAGCCGCGCAGCATGCCGATGAGCGCGGCGGGGTCGTCACGGTAGCTGTGGGATTCCAGTTTGAGTTCTTCGAAACCGCGATCGCCGTAGCGCGCGAGGTAGTCGCGCAGGAAATCCCGCAGTGAGGCATACGCTCCGTCCTCGCGCAGCGCAGTCAGGATTTCCGCGTCACTGCTGCCGGCGAATAGCGCGGTCAGCGCTTTGTCTTCGCGGATGGCTTCTGCCATGCCTACCAGCGCGCGTACGGGCTGCACGCTCTCGATACCGGGTTCGGCGCAGAGCAGGCGGTTGTGCAGTCCGTCGCTGCAGTGCCAGCGCGCGCAGCAGCGCTTGAGCAGGTCGTACCAGGTCATGGCGGCGAAATCGTTGTACAGCGTGCGCGGCCAGATGCGCGGCGCTTCCTCTGCGAGCATGGCGTACTGCCGGCGCAGTGCCGGACCGTCGGCCCGGGTGATGTCCATGGCAGACCAGCGGCGGAAGTCCTGCGTGAACGCGCGGTGAAACTCCCGCGCGTTGCCGCGGACGCGCAGAAGGCGCCAGGCGCATTTGAGCGCGGTGCCTGCGCGGTCGAGCGGTGAAAGCCGAGCGGCGGGAATCTCCAGCGCGTGAGCGATGCCGATCATCTGGTCCCATGCCTTTTTGTTGCGCTTGAAGCCCGGCAGCACGGAAAGCATGGTATACCAGTTACGAAGATTGTAATAGACGCGGCCGTGCACATGTCCCAGCAGCGACGCAAGCACGCTGTTGACCTGCTGCAGGGGCGCGGGACGCAGCAGAAAGCCGCGCACGGCTCCGCGGAAGGCGCGTTCGTAGGCTTCGCGGATGAAACTGAAGGTCAGCGGCGAGGTGATGCCAGGGTAACTCTCGACGATATTCGCGTTATCCCATACCTGCATGTTCGGCGTGCGTTCCGTGCGCGTGGTCACCGGACGCACCTGCAGAAGAAACAGCCCGCCGTCTTCGGCCCGCGCCCATTCGACGTCGACCGGCGCCTTTGAGGCGGATTCGAGCTGCATGCCCCAGTCGCGCAGCTGCAGCACCTCGACGTCGCTGAGCACGCGTGCGCCGCGGCGCGCGGGGTCGACCGGCATCAGGCGCACGCCACCGCTGCCGTTTTCCGTCCTGCACATGGCGCGCGTCTTTTCCGCGACGTCCGCCTGCACGTCTCTTCCATCAAGGGGGCAGCGATAGGTGTCGGTTTCCACGCGGTCGGACACCACCCCTTCGCCCAGTCCGTATCCGGCGGTCACCACGCACTGCCGCGCACCGGACACCGGGTCGCGGGTGAAGAGCACGCCCGAGGCTTCCGCCTGCAGCATCACCTGCAGCACCACCGCGATGCGCACGTCCAGCAGCGGCAGTCCCGCACGCAGGCGATAGGCCAGCGCCCGCGCGGAAAACGCGGATGCCCACACCTGCCGCACGGCCAGCGTCACCATGTGCCGCGGCACGTTGAGCTTCGAATCCATCTGTCCCGCGAAAGAGTGCTCCGTCCCGTCCTCCCCTGCCACGGACGAGCGCACCGACACCAGGCCGTCCTTTCCCGCCAGCCGGTCGAACGCGCGGTAGACGCTGCGCATGACCTGGTCGGACATGGGCAGTCCGGTGATGATGTCGCGGACGCGCACGGAGGCGCGCATGATGCCTTCCCTGTCCTCCGCCCGCAGTCCCTTCAGCTGCGCATCGATATCGCCGCGCCGCTCCCCGGCACATTCGGCGAACATGCGGCTGGAGAAGATTACGAAGGGGGGAACGCGGAAACCCAGGCGGCGCAGGCGCAGGAGATTCCATCCCTTGCCCCCGGTATCCGCGGCGATGAGACGGCGCGACGGACGGCTGATGACCAGGACCGTGTTTCCGATCTTGGATGCATGCTTCATGACAGACCTCCGCAGGCAGCAATGACCGACAGCATCATGGCGACGGCATACAATTCGGCTGCGGGACGCAGAAGGCGTGCGCGCGCAGTCACCGGATACATGAGGTAGCGCGTGTATATGGTCCCGAGTCCGGCATACGCCGCAGCCATCGGCAGCAGCGCCAGGGGAGTCCAGCCGGCCGTGAAAACGAATACGGTGAACAGTCCCGCACCGAGCGTCTGTGCGCCGAAGGCGAGCGCCACCGCGCCCCCGCGGCCCAGAAGCTGTGAGTAGGTAACGTAGGCGTTCTCGTCGCGCGGCGCGCGGATCTTCCGTGCGATCTCCCAGGCGAACATCACCGACCAGAGCATCAGCACGCCGGGCGCGAGCAGCGACCACTGCAGTGCCGCGTGCGCTGCGCCGGAAACGACCACGGTCGTGAACGCGCAGTGCAGGAAGATCAGCGGAATGACGGGATTGTGCGTGGCGAGGTTCAGGAAGAGGTTCTCACGCAGCACGCCCGGGATGAAAAAGTAGCGATACATCAGCCAGGTGTAGCCGAGCAGCGGGACGGCGGTGAGCAGGGACAGCGGATACAGGACGTGTGCGCCGAGATAGGCCGCCGCCGTCACCGCCATGCTCCAGCGAATATCGTGTTCGCGCACGCGACCCGAGGGCAGCGGACGATCGCGGAAGAGCGCCCGGTCGATGTCGACGTCCTTGAGCTCGTCCATCAGCCGAAGCAGCAGCAGGTTCAGGAATACGGCTGCGCTGCAGAGCGTGACGGCAGGCAGCGGTTCCCCGGGCACGGCACCGAGAACGAAACGGGTGAACAGTACCGCGGTGCTGCCGATCACCGCCGCGAGCGGGATGCGGAGCGCGAGGGGATACATTTCCTGCATGTAGCAGTGCATGCGGCGCATGAAGCCGGGGAGGGGAAGAACATGTATCATGAGAGCCTCCTGTGATACGGTGCGACCCGAGCCGCACGCGGAATGACCAGGCGCAGCGCGGACGGCAGGATGCGCACGTCGAAGCGG
>CAJXSA010000273.1 GCA_913060595.1 uncultured Ignavibacteria bacterium | reverse complement strand
GCGAGAACGCCATCGCAAAATACACCCGCTGCCGCGCGGCCCAGCCGGTCGAAAAGCGGTACCCGGTGATGAGCGTGTCGCTGACCACCGTCAGTTTGCATGCGGTGCTGCGGTCGTCCTGCCCGTAGCCGAGATCGAGCACGACGAGCATGCTGTCGGCAGAGGGATAGGTGTAGCGCTGCACGCCGCAGCGGCGGGTTGCGGTCAGTTCCACGTCGATATCGCTGTCGAGCAGCACGCGGTAGTAGCCGGGTGATGCCTCCTCATGCGCGTGATCATAGGTGCTGCGGAATCCCCGGTCCATCGCGTCCGTGCCGAGCGCCGGCAGCAGCAGGATGTCGCCGAGATCCGCGCAGCCCGTGCCGCTCAGATGGGTGTGGCTGAAACCGATCACGGCGGAATCCGATGCGTGGTAGCCGGAACACCAGTCCCATCCCGATTTCCCGGCATCGGGACTGCACTGTACCATGCCGAAGGGCGTCGTGGCGCCCGGGAAGGTGTGGCCGTGTCCCCCGGTACCGATAAAGGGATTCACATGGTCGACGGGATTGTGCTGCGCATGCAGCGACACGGCAGCCAGCAGAAGCAATAAACATGGAACAGTGAGCAAATAATATCGCATGGATGAGATCCCGTTAATAATAGCTGCTACGCACGTGCGCGCAGGCGGTCGGCGGCGAAGTGATATGCACCCCGCATGATGATTTCACTGGTATCGCCTGTCGCAACGGCCAGCCCGGTGCGTTTCTCCGCGGCATACCGCACGGTTCTTCCCGATCCCGGGACCTGCAGCTCCGCGCTGTTCTGCTGGAGGAAGGCCTCGCGCCGTGCGGGATCTGACAGGTTGTACACCGTGCTTTCGAGCCGCTGTATGCTTCCGCCGCCGGCCAGGGGAAACGCGGCGTTGAGGTTCTTTTCGATCGCAGGGAGAAAGTATGCGGCGCTTCCCGCGATACCGCCACCGAGGACGACGACGCCGTCGAAGAGCGCGATGCATGTGCGGATCACCTCGGTCAGGGACATGTAGTATTGTTTGAAGGCATGCGACGCCGCGTCGCGCTGCGTGCGCGTTCCCTCCCGCAGCAGCGCATACATTTCACGGGGCTGCGGAGCATCCTCGAGTCGCACTCCGGCTTCCTCCGCGTAACGCCGGCGCAGTCCGCGAATGCTGACGCTTTCCTCCACCGGTTCGCCCGGTCGCAGGTGATCGACGATGCTCCAGATTTCCGCCGCGGCGTCATTGTCACCGCGCAGCAGGCGGTCGTCCGCATATACCCCGCAGCCCAGTCCCGTTCCGAGCGTGAGTCCGATCAGGGTATGATAGCGGCGCGCGCTCCCGCGCAGCGCCAGCGCGGCGTTGATTTCCGGCAGCAGGCCACCGTATGCTTCCCCGAGTGCGAAGAGGTCGCCGTCGTTGTTGATGTAGACCGGTACGCCGAAGGCGTCCTCGAGCATCGGTCCGAGGGCGACGGGCCGGTCGAAGGCTGTAATGTTTGCGAGGGGAAATATCACACCTTCCGAATAATTGGCGGGACCGGGGAAGGCGAAGCTGATGGCGTCCGGCTCTGCGCCCGCGGCATCTCGCATCGCTGCAAAGCCGTCGTGTATTCCGGCGAGGCAGGCTTCGAGGTCCGTGATAGCCACGGCACGCCGCTGCGGGGCGACGGCAGGGACGGCGTCGCGGAGCGCGGAGAACACGAAGTTGCTCCCGCCGGCGTCCAGGGAGAGAACGAGGGGATGATCGGAGGCCATGCGAATATGTCCGTCGTTGCGGGCAACGCCCCTGCGCGGGGAGAAAACGTGGGCGCAGCGGGCCGTGGGGCAAAATACGGATTGCGCCGATGCGGGCAAAAATACGACTACATGATCACCATCTTCCTCACGAGCGGTGCCTCTTCTGTCTCCAACCGGTAGAAATACACTCCCGGTGGGATTCCCTTCGCATCGAAGCGCAGGGAATGCGTGCCAGCTGGCATGCGGCGTTGATCTGCGAGACGCATCACTTCCCGGCCAAGCGCATCCGTGACGATCAGGGAGATCGTCATCGGACGTGCGAGTGTGCAGCATATGGTTGTCGCCGGGCTGAACGGATTCGGGTAGTTCTGATGCAGGAAGCATGTGGAAGGAATAGACGCAGATCGCCTGACCCCGACGGTGGGGACGGTACGGCGATACACCCCGTTCCAGGACACACGTGCATACATCATACCCGCCGCGTCGATAGCCATTTCATCGACGAACTCGCGTGGCAGCCCCTCGTTGAACTCCTCCCATTCTCCTCTTCCCTCATGCATGACGAGCACGCCCCGTGCAGTGGTAGAGATATACAGCGTACCGTCATCACGTGCAGCGATGGATGTAACGACGGCCTCGGTCTCATCGCCCACGTCCTCCCAGCTGTCGCCGTCGTCGCTGCTGCGGAAAACATTCCCGAAGGATCCAGCATACAGCAGGCCTGCATGCGCCTGCAGAGCCATTATCCCCGAAGGCGGAAGACCGTTTTCACATTTTGTCCAGCTATGACCGTTGTCCGCACTGCGGAACAGCCCGCCATCCTGCGCGCCGATGAAAAAGAAGCCCGGTGTGCGGAGAAAGCAGCGTATGCGCGTATCCGCCAGCGTGCCGGTCACTACCTGCCATGTGTCACTTCCCGGCAGGAGGTGATACGCGGTGTTGTCCCGCAGAACCACGAACGCATGACCGTTCGCAGCGACACCCAGTGCGCGGAACTGCGGACGCGCATCGAGTCCGTCGCTGACCTTCTCCCAGTTGGCCCCACCATCCGTGGAGACGAAAAATCCTACGTATTCCCTGCTGCAATACAGGGTGCCGTCATCACCGATGTCGATGAGTTTTCCGCTTCTCGGAGTATTGTCCACGTCCGTCCATGAATCGCCGCCGTCCGTGCTTTTCAGCCAGGGCCAGAAGAACGGGGTCAGGTGCACGCTGCCTTCCCGATCGACGAGGAGATCGTCGACCCGTTGATTCGCCATGCCCGTCGCGGACGCCGTCCAGTGCATGCCGTCATCCGTTGAACGTGCGACTCCTGTCCCGACATGCCCGCAGAGCAGCGAGCCGTCCGGCGCGTAGCGCATGGTCAGGGCCTCGATCTGTCCCGGCAGTTCTCCCATCAGCGTCCAGCTCTCCCCGATGTCGGTCGAGCGGTACACCGTTCCGTCGTACATAGACGCGAGGATGTCCCCGTTGGAACAGACGTGAAGCTCGTTGCATCGCGGCCGGTCGAGTCCCCCGTTGCGCACACTCCATGATATGCCGTTGTCCACGGAGACGTATATCCCGTCATACCAGACGTTGACGATCAGCGTTCTGTCGACACGGCACATGGCGCGAATCCTTCCGCCGTCGAAGAGCGTGTCGACGGGAGTCCAGTTCTCCCCTGCGTCTGAAGAAGACAGCACGCCGCTTCGGTTGCTTCCCGCGTAGAGGGTGGCACCGTTGCGCATGAAGCTGAGCACCTGCGCGCTTCCCTCGTTGACGTACACCTGCTCCCAGCGTTCGCCGTGATCAGTGCTGCGGTAGATTCCGTGATGTCCTCCCGCGAACACCCGGCCCTGCCCGTCCACGATGATGGACTGGATAAATCCCGTCGCCCCCAGCTCGGGAAATTCCCAGGTTTGTCCGTCGTCCGTTGAGCGCGCGATCCCCTTCATGTACCCGGCCAGCAGACTGCCGTCGCCGGGATCGTGTATGGTGTGCACGATGTTCCCGGCGAGCGCATCGTACCGCCAGGTCGCCCCCGCGTCGTCGGAGCGGTAGATGCCGCCGTAGACCGTTCCCGCCAGGAACGTGCTTTCATCAAGGAAATGCAGGCAATTCACCGAACCGCCGTAAATGCCCGGAACGGGTTCCCACTGTTCCTGGGCCTGCACTGCGGTGCTGCACAGGGCGCAGAGCAGAGCAATGCCGACCAGATGACGTGCTGTTGTCTTCATCACATGCCTCCATGAAATGCGCCGTCGTACGGCAAGGCTCCCGACGAAAAACAGCGGTCTCACGAAACGGCGTATCAGATATTGTAGGGTGATTTGCACTAAATGGTACGAAAGCGCCGGGAAAGTTTCAAGAGCGGGGCCAGGTTGACATTCCCCCCGAAGCCTCCTACATTCACGGTATCACAATCCTCAATATACCGCATGTTGCGGCGCTCGGTCCTTCAGTGACGGGTGTGCCATCGCGTACTCTCTTTTTTATAGACAATACATCGGAGGAATGACGATGAAGACACGCGTATGCTTCCTCGTAGCGGGTCTCTGTCTCTGTGCGCTGACGACATGGGCCCAGGAGATCGAGTCAACGCTTGCAGGCAGTTCTTCTGCGCAGGGATTCACGATCTATAACAACGCCAACACGAACCTGTTCACTGTGCGCGGGACGGGGCACACGGGCATCGGTACAAATAATCCACATTTCAGACTCAGCCTGGCAACAGACGGAGGAATTCTCGCGAAAGGAGTATAGAATGCAGGAGCGATACTGCCGAGCACGACGGATGCCGTAATGCTATGGTATCCCCGTAAAGCGGCATTCAGGGCAGGAATGTCGGTGTCCAGCAACTGGTATGATTCGAATACGGGCATCGGGTCATTCGCCGCCGGAACTGGAACGAGAGCGAGCGGAGAGTATTCCGTCGCGTTCGGAAGCAGCACCGTCTCAAGCGACAACTGTGCTTTCGCAGCCGGGAAAAACACAACAGCAAGCGGAGCATTCTCCGTTGCGATGGGCAACAATTCATCCGCTGCAAAGCTCTGTTCCTTCGCGGCAGGATTGAACGCCACGGCAAGCGGTTCCCAGGCCGTGGCAATGGGAAACAAATGCACGGCATCCGGTTATAACTCCATGGCGTTCGGGTTCGAGGTTGCCTCCAGCGGTTCGGGCTCCTTCGTTGCCGGTAATTATTCCACTGCTACCGGCTTCTATGCCACCGCAATCGGACAACGCGCAGTAGCCAGCGGTACCGCATCCGTCGCTCTTGGAAGCTGGGTATCGACCAACGGCAAAGATGGCACGATGTTCCTCGGAGACAACAGTCAGAGTTCATACCGGAACGCATTCGCCGACAATCATTTCTATGCAGTATTCGATCACGGCTTCAGCCTGTTTACCGACAAGACGGCGGGGAATACGTACTGTGTCTACCTCCTCAACCACAGCACTTCGTGGAGTTCCTGCTCGGATTCGACGAAGAAAGAAAATCACCTGCCGCCGGCAGGAGAGGATGTCCTGAGAAAGTTCAGCCGATTGCGCCTGGGCAGCTGGAACTTCATCGGCCATGATCCCCTCACCGAACGACATTACGGTCCCATGGCGCAGGAGTGGTTTGCCGCGTTTGGCCACGATGGAATCGGAACGATCGGCTCCGACACCCTGCTCGCCTCGGCCGATGTCGACGGCGGGCTTT
>CAJXSA010000272.1 GCA_913060595.1 uncultured Ignavibacteria bacterium | reverse complement strand
CAGGTGGGATTGAACACCTGCTCCCCGTTTTCGAAGCCGGTCAGGTCGCGGAAGTTACTGCCGTCGGCAGCCACCGTTCCGAGATTGATCGTGCCGTCCACCGCGTACACGAACGCGATGCGCGCACCGTCAGGGGAAAAAGAGGGATTGTACGCGCGCCGTCCGCGGGTGATGCGGATCTCCTCCTCCGCCTCCAGGTCATAGACGAAGAGGTCGTAGTACAGGTGTCCGTAGACGCTGGGATCGTTGTAACGGGAGTACGCGATGCGCTTGCCGTCGGGGGACCAGGAAATGGCGGAGGACACGCCCGCGACGAGCATTTTCTCCTCGCCCGTCGCCACGTCATGCAGGTAGATGGCGGACTGTCCGAAATAATCCGATGTCTTATTGGACACATAGGCGAAGCTGTCCCCGCCGGGAGACCACACCGGGTAGAAGTTTCCGAAGCCGACATCCGCCACCAGGCTCCCCTCCACCTTCTTCGCCTGCACGGGCGCGATGCGCTGCTCGTACTCGGCGCGCAGATGGGCGGCCCATTCGTCGTACAGCTCTTCTCCGGTAACACCGAGCACGTCCTCGATGGCGGCATCGGCCGTGAACACGAACGGACTGCGCATCGCATCGGTGATCGCGGGCAGCTTGTCCTCGCCGTATTTCTGTGCGATGTACCGGGTGAGGTTGTACCCCGCGTTGTAGACGCTTTCGTTCCCGAGACTGGTTTTCCCGAAGGCACTCATCTCGCCCCAGGTCAGCATGCTGTCGGAAAGCACGTAGCTGCGCAGAATCATGTCGCGGTGCGAATCCCAGTTCTCATAGCCCAGCAGTCCGCGCTGGAACTGCGCGGTGCCCTCCGCCAGCCAGGGCGGCACGATCACACCGGGGAAAGGATAGGAAACGAGCAGGTTCGGGTAGCCGTACAGCACGTCGCGGCGGCGCTCTTTTTCGTAACCGAACCATTGAAAGGTCAGCGCGGGCACCCTGCGCCCGAACTTCATCGCCGCCTGTATCTGAATGATATGCGTGTACTCGTGCGTGATCACGTTGCGCAGCCAGTTGTGCGTTCCGCGCAGGTCGAAGTCCAGCGGTGATGCCCAGATTTCGATCTTGTTGTTGTAAAAGTAGGCCGCGCCGTTGGCGTAGTCGGAAATGTCCTTGACGATGAAGCTCACCCGCGTGTCGGGTTCGTGATCGTACAGCGAGGTGATCGGACCGTAGATGTCCTCGCCGATCTTGGCGATCACGCGGGCGGTACGCTCGGCACCCTCATGGTAATGCACGTAGAAATGCGGCGTGGTTATCGTAAACCACTCCTTCTCCGGCGCGGAGTAGCTGTCCGGCTGCGCGTGCAGCGCCGGCATGGAAACGGCGAAGAGAACTGCGAGGAAGAAAAGGCGAAATGTATTCATGAACCTGGTTGTGTTGCTGTGATCCCGATGTGCTGCGATGACGGCGCCCCCGTTATTTCACGACGGCGATCTTAATGATTTTTTCCTCACTGCGCGCGCCAGCGGTCACCTGCACGCGTGCGAGATAGACGTCGGACTCAATGTCCCTGACGTCCCAGGGAATGTCTGTGTCCGTCCCGCCCACTGCCGTCGCGTTGATCTCGTCGACGCTGTCCCCGGCAAGGTCGTAAATCTTGATGGACACGCTGGCGTCTTCCGAGACGTAGAGGCGGATGTAGGTCATGTCCTCATACACGGGATTCGGCCAGTTGTAGCAGCGGTTTTCCGGGAAGAAGTCGGCGAAGGGATTTTCCGCGCTGAACGGACGGAGCACGGAGAAATTGTTCTGCGCGTCACCGTCGCGCGCGCGCCAGATCAGCTGCTCGTCGGTCACCGTCGTTCCGGTTTCAAAGAGAAACAGCTTCCCGGCGGGAGACGCGGCCGCGATGGAGAGGCGACCCTGCGGCGAGCGCAGCAGGGCGACGTCCGCGCGGTACGGGATGGGAATGGGGAAACCGTCGGCCTGCTTCGCGCCGGTGACGAACTGCCAGACCCTGTCCTCCCCGACGCCGAACACGGCGTGTGCGCCCTGCGGCTCCATGGCCGCGGACAGCGCGAAGCGCACGGGTCGCTGCGCAGGGAAATGGTCTATGGTCGACAGCGCGAAATTCATGGCGCGAAGCTCCTCGCCGCTGCTCAGCACGGCGTCGAGGCGCCCGTCCCCGTCGACGTCGGCGGCAGCGGCGTGCAGCTGCAGCTGTTCGCTGCCCGCAGGGGAGCGTACGAAGTCGAAGGGCAGGCGATCGGCATCGTCCGCTGCGCTGACGAGCATCAGGTCGCGCTCGCCCGAGAACATGGCCTCCACCCTGCCATCCCCGTCGAAATCACCGGTGACAGCGGTCAGCTGGCCCCTTGACGAGCTGCTCATCATCTCCTCAAAACGCATCGCGACGTGGACGTCGGACAGCGTGCCGCTCGCGATGTCGATCAGCAGCGGCCGGGGCACATCCGTGAGCAGTGCCTGCGAAGCGCTCCAGGCCATGACGCGCCGGGGCCTGTTGTTGTAAACGTATGACAGGTCGGGCTGGTACGCGCTCGGAAGGACATGGCGTCGCACATCTTCACCGATGACGTACAGCGTATCCGCCAGCGGACTGCCGACGCGGAAGCACAGCGACCCGCCCACGATGGCCGGCGGTGTGAGCAGGACGTGATCCTGCCCCGGGAAATCGAACCGGGCCATGACATCGAACTTCCCGTCCATGTCGAGGTCCGTCGGGGAGAGGAACCAGAGCTGCGCGGGCACCTCGATCTCCGTTCCCCTGCGCGTGACGAGCGCGATGTCCGGGACGCCGTCGCCATTCCAGTCCCCTATCGTGGGCGCAGAAACCGCGCGTGCCGGTGTGTGCGAAAAGACCAGCGGGTCGCCAGTGCTGCTCAGCGCGCTGCCGTCCTGCTTCAGGGCGAAAAGTCTGACGGTGTCGGGCAGCACTTCCATGGTCGCGTTCTGCAGCAGCGTATCGCTGCCGTACGCGATGAGAATTTCATCATCACCGAGGCGGTCCAGATCCGCGGTGCGGAGATGCACCGTCCGTCCGGGGGAAAGCTGTGCCCCGATGTCCACCGGCCAGCCGGCGACGGGGGCGATGGTGTTGTCGCCGAGGGCAACGTCGAGGGACATGATGGGTGCGCTGCCGGAGAAACTGTCCATGGTGACATGGGAATACGCCCCGCTGTTCGCGCGCGTATTCGGTGCGGTCATCATGCCGAAACTGTTCGTGTACACAGGTGAGATGTTGTCACGCGTCCAGTAGTCAAGCGGCGACCCCGTGCCGGTTTCCGTGCCGAACACGGTTTCGATGTCCACACCGATGTCCTGCGGACCGCCCGCCTGCTCGAGGTCCACACCGCGCACGTGATCACCGGTGTTGACCGTGTTCGTCGCGCGGTATTCGCGGATCACGCGCTCGTCGATATGCCAGATGAGCAGGCCGCCGTTGATGCGCGCTTCGCTGTCGTCGGCCACGACGCGTCCGCCGGGCAGCGACCAGTCGATATCCTCGACGTCGATGACAACGCCCTTGAGCTGCGAGACGTCGCCGTTGCGGAACCCGGTGGTGTCTTTGGGAAAACGCAGCGTCTGCGTCTGTCCGCCCGAGACGATGGTCACGCTCTGCCCGTTGCCGCCGAGGTCGCGCTGCCGGTTTTCCACCAGCCAGTACTCGTCGCCGTTGATGGGCACGCGCAGCACGTCGGGCGTGGTCAGCGAATCCGAGGCGGTAAGCAGATAATTGTTTCGGCCGGGCATGGCTTCGCGGGGAATGGTCCAGCCCAGCAGCTGCTTCTCCCAGGCGGAGGGTTCCGGGGGACAGATGCCGCCGTAGGCGAAAATGCCCTCGCCGTCCATGAGGCCGAAGCGGCCGATGCCGGTCTTCCCGGTCTCCGTATCGAAAAGGTCGGGCAGTCCCGCCCAGGTGCCGAAACTCGCGGCCAGCAGGCCGTTGATGGTCAGTTCCAGCAGTCCGACGGAGCCGTCGAGCAGCGGGATTTCCCGGTTATTGGTCGTGGGAATGATGGCGCAGTTCGTGATCGCAGAACCGTCGGGCATGTCGATGCCATCGAAGTCCGCGCCGAGCAGGCGGCGAAAGCTCTCCATGGTGAAGGACAGCGAGGGAATGTCCAGCGGCGTGGGGTCGAAGCCCTGCACGCTCACCAGGTCCACGTCGCGTCCGCGGCCGGCATGGAAGACGATGAACATGTCGTAGGCGTCGAAGCGCGCATCGGGGAAGCGCTGCGCGGCCGCCGTCCAGGCGTCCACGGCCAGCTGCGCCACGGGCGCCTCGGATTCCCCGCTGCGGAAACTGTAGTCACCGATGGGTTTGGCCATGGTCACCGTCCCGTCGAGCACCTCCCCTTTCAGTATGGTGCGGCGACCGGAAACCTTGCGCACGTAATTCTCGAGAAACAGCAGGTGCTGCTGGAATTTCGCGCGGTCATGCGGCATGGGATCGAGGATCTCCGTGCCGTAATCGTATTCGTAAATCGTCCCGAACTTCCCTGTGCCGCTCGTGCGGTCATCGCTGTCCTCCTGGAAATCGACCATCACGGCGAGCAGCCGCACGGTGTCGGGCAGACTGGCCGCGGTGCGCGGCGTCGCGCTGGCATGGGGACTGAACGCGTGGCTGAGGCGAAGCGCGCCGGAAACGGTGCGCTGCTGTGCCGGCAGCACGGCGGCAGCGGTGACGAAAATCATGAGTACGGCGAGACCGCGGAAACGGAGCATGGTGTTATCCCCTGCGTTGATCTAGCGAATTGCGCATGTGGATGAAAAACGGCTCACCCTCCTGCACAGAGGGTGAGCGCGTTTCTATTGCTGTTGCGAGGCGGAAGCGATCCGCACGATCAGTTCGCGGCGTCGTCGGCCGGAATGCGCGTGCCGTCGTCTTCCGGTCCGCCTGCGCGGTTCCAGTTCACGGTCAGCGTGAAGCGAAGCGTCTCGGACAGCGGACTCGGTGTGTCGTCGTCCGAGATCGCCGTGGAGATGTAGCTGAAGTCGAAGCCGTAGATGTCATACCGCACGCCGGCGCCGAAGGTCAGGAAGCGGCGGTTGCCCTGTGAGGGATCCTCGTGGAAGAAACCGAAACGCAGACCGACGAGCTGCGAGTACCAGTACTCGAAGCCGGTGCCGAGCGTGAAGGTGTTGAACACGTTGCCGGGAGTGTCCCAGCTGCGGTAAATCGCCTTGTAGAAGGGATCCGCCTTCTTGCTGTCCTCTTCCGAACGGCTGACGAGCAGCTTGGTGACGTCCGTGGTCCAGGTCAGCGTGTTGTACTTCTCGTGCACGAGATCGTACGCGAAACCGATGCGCAGCGCGGTGGGCAGCGGATCGGACTGCGCCTCGTCGATATAACTGAGCGAGGGTCCCATGTTCGTGATCGAGGCGCCCAGCGAGAAACGGTCGCCGATGTCAGTGTCGGTGAACGGAAGCACGAGCTTGGACGGACGGTAGAGAACGCCGATGTCGCC
>CAJXSA010000271.1 GCA_913060595.1 uncultured Ignavibacteria bacterium | reverse complement strand
CTTTCGTCGTCATCGTCGGCTCGAACGGTTCGGGGAAGTCCACGCTTCTGAACCTGATCGCCGGCTCGGAGCAGGTCGAAACGGGACGCATTCTGCTCGAAGGCAGGGACATCACCGGGCAGCCAGAGCATCTGCGCGCGGCGCAGATCGGACGCGTGTTCCAGAATCCCTTTCGGGGCACGGTGCCGGACATGACCGTGGAGGAAAATCTTGCGCTCGCCGCATGTCGCGGCAAGTCCTTCGGACTCGGTTTCGCTCTGACCCGTGAGTTGCGGGAGGAAATCCATGCGCGGCTGGTCGCTCTTGGCATCGGACTCGAGGATAGAATGAAACAGCCGATGGCGTCGCTTTCCGGCGGACAGCGACAGATCATCACCATGCTCATGGCAACCTGGCATCAGCCGCAGGTGCTCCTGCTCGACGAGCATACGGCGGCACTGGATCCGCAGAGCGCGGATCTCGTGCTGCAGATCACGGGGCAGATCGTCCGCGCCGGGAAACTGACCGTTCTCATGGTCACACATTCCATGCAGCAGGCCGTGCATTTCGGCGATCGCCTGATCATGCTGCACCGCGGGCGGCTGGCGCTGGACATCAGCGGCAGCGAGAAAAACCGGGCACAGCCCGATGAGCTCGTCCACCGCTTCGAGGAGTTGCGGCGCGCCGAGCTCCTGGATGAGACCGTGGGGACATTATTGATGGAGCAGTACGTATAGCTGTTCCTTTCGCCTGACAGGAGGGGTGACATATGAAGGAGCATTCACAACGCATGGTCGTTTCAATGCGTCATATTGCCGTTTGCCTTATCGCTGCCGCGAGCCTGTTCCTGTTGCATGAGACGCTGCGCGCACAGCCGCTTCGCTTCGCACATCTCGACAGCCGCGAAGGACTGCCGCAGCGCACCGTGACCTGTCTGTTGCAGGACAGTCGCGGATTCATCTGGGCAGGGACACAGGAGGGACTGTGCCGCTACGACGGAGAACAGTTTCGCGTGTATCGCCAGAGCGACGGCCCCGTGCCGACGCTGTCCGACGACTATATCCTCTGCCTGTTTGAAGACGATGCAGGTATGATATGGGTGGGAACACTGCACGGGCTCTGCCGGTTCGATCCGCGGACCGAGCGCTGGAAACAGTATTATCATGAGCGAGAGAATAAAAACAGCCTCAGCAGTGACCGGGTGCGTGCGCTGCACGGCAGCGAAGACGGACAGCTGTGGATTGCGACCACGAGAGGACTCAACCGTATGCGCCGCGACGGACGCATCGAAGCCGTTCCGCTCCGTTCCGGCGAGAATGCCCTCCCTCACCGCCTGCAGTGCCTTGCCGGAGATTCGAAGGGGACGCTCTGGATAGGAACCGGCGGCGGCGGACTGATTGCTCTGAACACCTCGTCGGGCACAACAGTCGAGTATCGTGCCGCGGATGATGCGCTGCCCGATGACGACATACGGGCACTTGCGTTTGACGCGAGTGAAAGGCTGTGGGTCGGCACGGCAGCCGGGGGCGCCGTGCGCAGCGAGGACGGCGAGTTTCACATCCTTCCGCACGAGGGCAATGCGCCTGCCGTCGTCGCACTGCAGCCTGACGGCGAAGACGGGATGTGGCTGGGCCTCGATGGAGACGGCGTCGAGCGCTGGAATGCCGATATCCGACGTGCATCCGCATACCGGCATCGGGAAGGCTTGCCCACTGGTCTCAGCAGCAACAGGGTCTCCGACCTACTCCGGGACGCGTCCGGCAACATCTGGATTGGAACATCCGATGGCGGACTCAACCGCTGCCATCCACAATCGCTGCAGTTTCATCACCTGCGTGACATCGGCGGTCCTGCCGCAGGCGCGGATGCCCGCATGGTGTGGGGCATGACCAGCGACGAAGAAGGCGCCCTGTGGATCGCGACCACGGACGGCATACATATCAGCGGACACCAGCGCCGTACATGGCGCCATCTTGGAGAAGACATGCTCCCGGACATCCGGGCGCTGTGTCTGCGCACGGATCGCCAGGGCCGTATCTGGGCAGGAACACAGGCCGGACTGTCCCTTTTCACGGTCCGTGAGGGCCGTGTGCGTCGGCTGCCGCTGCCTTTCGACGACGCGGACGGTCTCCGTATCATGGCGCTCTACGAGGGGACGAACGGTGTCATGTGGATCGGCAGCGAGAAAGGACTGCTCGCGTACGATCCGGACCGCGGGACGCTGGCGCGCTACCTCGACCGGGTACGCACACAGATGGGACCGGGGCCCGTGCAGCCCCTCTGCATGGCAGAAGGACATGACGGGAGAATCTGGGTCGGGAGCAGCGGGGAAGGACTGTTCTGTCTGAATCCCGTGGACGGCAAGATCGATCGGTTTGTACGGGAACCCGGCGGACTGGCTTCGAACTCCATTTCCTGCATTCACCGCTCGGCGGATGGCGCCCTCTGGATGGGGACGCTCGGCAGCGGACTGCAGCGACTCGATCCGCGCGATATGCATTTCACACTCCTGACGGAAGCGGACGGGCTCGCCAACAATACCGTGTACGGCGTGCTCGGTGACGCGGAGGAACGATTGTGGATCAGCAGCAATCGCGGCGTCACCCGCTACGATCCGCGGACACGGCGTTGCATGAACTTCGTTGCCGCGGACGGTCTGCAGGACGATGAATTCAATCTCGGCGCGTATGCGACCGATGCCGACGGACGACTGTATTTCGGCGGGGGGAACGGACTGAACGAATTCTATCCGCGGGAAATTCAGGGCAACACGCATCCGCCACGTGTGATCATCACCGGCATGCACGTATGGGCGCCGGGGCAGGGCACGCGCAGCCGCCTTCTCACGGTGGCGGATAATCACCGTGCATTCACGCATGATGAAAGTGTCATTACGATGGAGTTTGCCGCACTTGAGTATTCCGATCCCGCCCGCAACGCATACAGCTGGAAGCTCGAAGGTCTGCAGGACAGCTGGGTGGACACCAGTCATGTGCGCTTCGCGATGTTCACCGGCCTGCCGCCCGGAGAGTACACGTTCAAGCTGCGTGCGAGCAATAATCACGGTGTCTGGAGCGAAGACACCGCGGAACTCGCGTTCTCCATCATGCCCCCGTGGCATGGAAGCTGGTGGTTCCGCTCGCTGTTGATTCTTACGGCGCTTTTGCTTCTTGCCTTGCTTTTCCGCGGCCGCATGCGTGCCGCCCGGGAGCGCTCCCGCCAGCTGGAAGATCAGCTGCAGCAGCGCAGCGGTGAAGTGGCGGTCCTTCGCAAGGACGTTCAGGAGAAAGACGCGGCCCTTGACGAGACGCTGAACGCCCTGCGCAGCACACAGACGAAGCTCACGTATGCGAGCAAAATGGCGTCCCTCGGGGAGATGACCGCGGGGATAGCGCATGAGATAAAGAATCCGATCAACTTCGTCAATAATTTCGCTTTCTCCTCGGTGGACATCGCAGATGAGCTGAAGGAGGAACTGGAAAAGGGTGAGGAAGAGACACCGCTCGCCGAGCGCATCGCGCCGCTGCTGGAGGAGCTCGTGACCAGCGCGAAGAAAATATCGGAACACGGGGCGCGTGTGGACCGCATCGTACAGAGCATGCTGCTGCATTCACACGGGAAGGCGGGCGAGCCGGAAGCTGTTGTGCTCAATGCGTTTCTCGATCAGTACGTCACCCTGGCATTCCACGGGATGCGGGCGCAGGTGCAGAATTTCACTGTCACGATTCTGCGCGAGTACGATGAAGCTGTGGGGCAGGTCCCCATCATACGACAGGATGTGGCGCGCGTGTTCGTCAATCTCCTCAACAACGCCTTTCAGGCAGTGAATGAGCAGAGCAGCGATGCGGGAGATACATACGAACCCACCGTTCGCGTGCGCACGCGGAGAGAGGAAGAGAATGCGGTCGTCGTGATCGAGGACAACGGGCGCGGAGTGCCTGAGGCGCTTCGAAAGAAAATTTTCGAGCCGTTCTTTACGACGAAAACGGCAGGCACGGGAACGGGGCTCGGACTGTCGCTCAGCTACGAGATCATCGTGGACGGACACGGAGGCACCCTGCGCTACGAGCGTGCGGAACTCGGTGGCGCATGTTTTGTCATTGCACTGCCGGTGAAACACGTCCGGGAACAGGGATGAGAAGAGTGGTGCTTAGCTGCGGGGATTGTCGTGGCGGAAACGCTCGACGTTCTCCGCTTCCCCGAGAATGAGCACATCGTCGCCGACTTCAAAAGTGTAGTCCGCATCAGGGATCGTTCCCGGACGATCAGCCGGGTCACCGCTGTCGTCCGTGTCCTCCTCCGGACGTTTGCGCACCAGGATGAGCTGCACCCCGTAGCGATTGCGCACGTCGAGCTCGCGTACGGATTTTCCCACGAACTGATCGGGTATTTTGGTTTCCACGATCTGATGGGAATCGAAGACCTCGATGGTGCGGTCGCGCTCCATGCCTGAGACGATCGAGTGCATGCCGCCCGCGAGGTCTTTCTTGAAAATTTCCTTGTTATACATGTCGATCACGTCCTTGGCGCGCACTCTTCCCAGCAGGGTGCGTGTCTTTTCGTTCTCGACGACGGGGAGCTGTCGGCTGTCGATGCGTCCGAACTGATGCATGACCAGATCGAGATTGTCGTCCGGCTGCAGGCAGTACACATCGGTGCGCATCAGGTCGGAGGCCAGCACCAGCTCGGGCGGAATTTCCTTGTCCTCGATGAACTCCTTCGCCTGCTGCAGCGTGATCACTCCCTGCAGGGCGCCGTCGCTGTCGACGACGAAATACTCTTCGTGCTTGCCGGTGAGCATGGTCTGCAGCAGTGCGGGGAGCGAGGTGCTGTTGACGACGATGTTCTCGTCCCGCCGCATCACGTCGCGCACGCGGTGCCTGCGCAGGAGGTTGACGTCGCGTCCGGCGAACAGGTCGATGCCCTTGCGCAGCAGCTTGAGTGTGTAAATGGATTCCCGCTTCATCTTGGTCGTGAACACCGTGGCGATGATGGAGGAAATCATCAGCGGGAGAATGATCTTGTAATCGTTGGTCATTTCGAAAATCATGAGGATGGCCGTGATCGGCGCGTGCGTCGCGCCTGCAACAACCGCCCCCATGCCGACGAGGGAATACGCGCCGGAGGATGCGGAGTATTCGGGCATGATCATGTGCACGAGCGCACCGAAGAAGCCGCCGGTCATGGTGCCGAGGAAGAGCGAGGGCGCGAACACGCCGCCGGATCCGCCGGAACCGAGGCTGATGCTGGTGGCGAAGATCTTCGCGAATATCAGCAGCAGCATGGTCACCCAGGACAGGTGTCCGAGCAGCGCCATGTTCATCGTGTCATATCCCACGCCGTAGATGTGCGGCACGAATACTCCCATGCACCCGATGATGAGGCCGCCCAGCATTGTTTTGAGCACACCGTTGAGCTTCATGTTGTCGAAAAAATCCTCGAGCGTGTACAGCGTTTTCGTGAACAGCAGGGCGACCGCGCCCGCAAGCAGGCCGAGCACGG
>CAJXSA010000270.1 GCA_913060595.1 uncultured Ignavibacteria bacterium | reverse complement strand
CCGCTGATGCGAGCCTCGAAATACAGCGGGTCACCCGCACAGACCGTGGTATCCGCGTGCGCGGACAGTCCGAGATCTGGCACTTCGCGGATGCGAATCGAATCTTTCACCAGTCCCGTATTGCAGATGTCCTGGATGTATATCGTCACCCACTCGCCATCGTCGCTGAGAGAGTCCTTGATCGCATCGATGGGAATGCGGATGCTCGACTGCCCCTGGGCAAAGGTCACCGAGTCGAGAATACCGGCATAGTCCGCCCCGTTCTCGGCATCGCCGAGTATCTGGAACTGCACGGTGAGTTCCTCGCCGAGATGTCCCAGCCGCTGAATCTCGATAATGCCGGGCTGGCAGCCGCCTTCCGTCGCATCCTGCAGCCCCACGACAGCGAGCTGATTACCCGCGTCAAAACTGCCCGCCTTCAGGAATACGCCTGAATCATAGATGTTATCGGACACGTCGGCGATGGCAAGCTTGAGATGATAGGTCTGGCATGGAATCACGGCTGCGGACGCTTTCAGCACGGTGGTGAATCCGTCATACTCGACGGTGTTGCCGGCGTAGTTATTGACGTAGTACCGGGAAGAGTCTATGTGATTGACCGTGTTGATCGCGACCGGTGTATCGGTGCCCGGAATCAACGCAATATTGCGCTGCCCGATAATGCCGGGACCGGTGATGAAAAACGCGAACACGTCGTTAAATTCCGAACCGACGTACTCGGTATACTCCTCGGATCCGAACACGTACTCGAAGTGCACCGTGTCCTGGTATGGAACGAAATCGAATTCCAGCACACAGGCGTCGAACGTCCATGCGCCGACCAGCTGCGCGAGGTCCTGGTCGCCTGGCACGAGTGCGCCGTAGCCTGCGTTCTCGAGCTGATTCGGGCCCACGGCGTACCCCACCCATCCGGTGGTCATCAGCACGCCCTCATCGATACCGACATTGGAGGCAGTGCCGTCGAAATAGCTTATGCTGCGCGGAAAACCCCTGTAATCAATATTCGTCACCTGCGCCCCGCCGCCGATAAAGAAATTCCGTACCAGCGAATCCACGGCGATGCCTTCGGTCACCACGAGCTGCGCGTGCGTAACGGGTGCCGTCAGCAGGAGCGTGACGAATGCGACGGTACGAAGGAAGGCAGGCTGAAGAGAACGCGACATACAACTCCGCGCGTGATGATGGTGAGCGGTTCCGGGTGTTCTGCCGGGCCGCCGGCGAAAGGCAGCGCAGCAGACGGCACATGAAGGTACGACACCGGTACAGGAGGAAAGTTACGTTTTTCATCCATGCTCCGCCAGTCATTCACAACCGACCCCGCAGTACGAAACCGACGCG
Organism: uncultured Ignavibacteria bacterium; assembly: GCA_913060595.1. Taxonomy (GTDB): domain Bacteria; phylum Bacteroidota; class Ignavibacteria; order SZUA-365; family SZUA-365; genus BM516. The sequence goes on along the minus strand of CAJXSA010000270.1, from coordinate 4,177 downwards.
GTACGCAACGAAAAAAGTTTCGTCGCTGTTGTCTTTTTTTTCGGTCAAAAATATATCCCTTCAGATTTTTTTTTCTGCGGCGCAACTCACACTGACGGTCCCCGTACACGACTGTGTGCAAACGTTGATATCACATACAGAAGCTTTCAAGGAGGATGTTATGAAAAAGATGATGATGACCCTGATGATTGTGTTCGCGATAAGCGCAGTTCCGAACATGCTCTTTGCCGGTGAGACCAACCCCCCGCTCAGCCAGGAGCGGCAGGAATACATCAAGACCAACGTGCTGGCCGGACTGCAGCACTCTTCAATGGAAGTGCAGGCTGACTATGTGCAGCTGGTCATTGACCTGAAGCGCGCCTACCCGGAATACGACTTCGACTACGCGATCATTCCGCTGATGGACAAGCTTAAGAACGAATCCGACGCTGGCATTCGTATCATCTCCGCGCTCGCACTCTATGAGTATCAGGATTCCCGCAAGAGCAAGTTCGCCGTGCAGCAGACCGCGATGCTCGACGCCTCTGACCGCGTCGCACGCCACTGCCAGACGCTGATCCGCAAGTGGGACAACCGCAGCGAGCGTCCGATCTTCACCGCGCAGGTAGTCTATCCGTTCTGAACAAGATAATACGCGGCTCTGCCGCTGAGAAAAAAGCCTCCCCGTAACGCGGGGAGGCTTTTTTTTTCAGGCCTGTCGCTGTATCGGCGGCTTTTCCTGTTCCAGCAGGCCGATGATGCGAAGAAAATTCCGGATGATGAGCGCCGTCGCACCCCAGATCGTTTCCCCGTCGTAGCGGTAGAAATACACCTCCCTTTCCTTCCCCTCGAACTCGATGCGCTGTATGTCAACATTCCTGTCATCGGCGAAGTACGAGAGAGGTACGCGGAAAATGCGCGCAACCTCTGCCGGGTTCGCGTGCAGGTCCTCATTCGCCGGGACGACGCCATGCACCGGGGATATGATGAAACCTGACGGTGTCCAGATATCGTCCTGGCAGCCGAGCACTTCCACCCGGGAGGGAGTGAGACCGATCTCCTCTTCTGCTTCGCGAAGCGCGGCCATCTGACAGTCCTCACCTTCATCGACGCTTCCGCCGGGAAATGCAATCTGTCCTCGATGATGCGGCAGATCGCTGTTGCGTCGCGTGAGCAGAAGATCCCAGTCCCCGTCCGTCGGGATGAGCGGGATGAGCACCGCCGCACGACGGTATCCGTCACGATGCATCGGCACCCGCGGCTGCTCACGGACAGCGGCGCGAAGAGCTTCGAGGGAAGGACGCGGAACGGCGGCTCCCATGTCAGGCTTTCGTTTCACTGATGTTGAAGGAAATGTCGAGCGCGCGCACCGAGTGCGTCAGTCCCCCGACGGAGATCATGTCCACACCGGTGTCTGCGATGCCGCGAACAGTCTGTTCGTTGACGTTGCCCGACGCCTCGATGCGGACGTCCTCACGTTTCCCTCGTATGAGCTTGACCGCAGTCGCCATTTCGTCCAGTGTGAAATTGTCGAGCATGATGATGTCGACGGCCTCACAGGAGAGCGCTTCGATGACCTGGTTGAGCGTTGAGGCTTCGACTTCGATTTTGATGCTGCTGTCCGCGGGAAGCCGGGCGGCGACGAGCTCGACAGCTTCTTTCAGCCCGCCCGCGGCGGCGATGTGATTGTCCTTGATCAGCACCATGTCATCGAGGCCAAAGCGGTGATTGGTGCCGCGTCCGTGCGCCACGGCGAGCTTGTCGAACGCACGCAGGCAGGGAGCGGTTTTCCGTGTGTCCAGTATGGATGCGCCACTGCCCTCGACCAATTTCACCATCGATGCCGTCGCGGTGGCGATGCCCGACATACGCTGAAGAAAGTTCAACGCGATGCGTTCCGCGGTCAGCATCGAAGCCACGTTCCCACGCACCATGGCGATGGTGGCGCCGCGCAGCACGGGCATGCCGTCCGTGATTGAGGCGTCCAGATCGAGATCGCGATCAACGAGGTGAAACACCGTGGCCGCAACTTCGAGGCCGGAGAGCACGCCATTTGCCTTTGCCTGAAATACGCCCACTCCTTTCAGATCCGTCGGAACCGTGCATTCGGTCGTGATATCTCCGGTTCCGATATCCTCACGCAGCGCGCTTTCAATGCGCTGCAGCATGGTGCTGTCATGAAGTATGCTCAATCTCATATCCGTCCTTTTTTCCTGTATTCGCAGTACGAATGGAAATCCAGTCCCTTTTCAATGTCATGGTGTTTCCGGTACTCTTCCACGTAATGAAGGTAATTACGGGCCGAGTTGCGGATATGCGCATGCTCTTCTTCCGAGAGTTCCCGCACGATTTTGGCGGGAACGCCTGCCGCGAGCGTACCGGGCGGCACATGGAATCCCTCTCGGACCACGGCGCCCGCAGCCACCAGGGATTCGCTCCCGACCACGGCATTGTCGAGCACTTTCGCCCCCATTCCAATGAGGCAGGCATCTTCGATCGTGCAGGCATGCAGGATGGCGCCGTGTCCGACGGTCACATCCGATCCGATCACCAGCGGGTACTTCTTCCACGTCTCGTGCAAAGTGCAGTTGTCCTGGATGTTCGTCCGCGCACCTATGGTCACCCGGTTGACGTCACCCCGGATAACGGAACCGAACCAGATGTTCGCATCCTCCTCGATGCGCACGTCACCGATGATGATAACATCCTCGGTCATGAATACACTGGAGTCGATCTGCGGGTAAATCCCCTGGTATGGATAGATCATAACGTCCTCATGCTTCAGTCTTTCACCAGCGGCGGCGACCAGCCGGATCGCTTCCACTTCACGAGTTCAATATACACGCTTCCGATCAGAACATGCATTTTGGCGCTGATCGGCACGGCAGCCACATCGTCACTGAACCATCCTTCGAATCCCCCGGTGAGGCCGAAAATGCCGGTGAAACCGGTTTCACCCTCCAGCTTGACGGTGCGAATGTCGTCGTCAACCGCATCGATGTCCATTTCCTCCCGCTCCACGCCGAAGTTGATCGTGGTCACGGCCTTGCTGCGGTACATGAGGACGGGCACCTTCCTGCGGCAGGTCGCGTGCGCATATGCGCGCGCATAAAACAGCAGGCTCAGACCGTCCTGCCAGTGTTTCCCTTCCAGATCGAGCGTATCGTCGCGCACCCAGAAGGGATTGTCGTCCACGGTTTCTGAAATGTACACTTCGTCCTTCTCCGGCGCGAAGGTGTAGCTGATGTGTTTGTAGACGGTGTCGTCGCGAAGGTATTCGGTGTTGCGAAACGCGATGGATTGCAGGCTGCTGCCCACCTGGCTCTGAAACAGTGTGTTGAGCGTGACGAAGGGCACGCCGCGGTAGGTGCGTATCAGTCCCTCCATCGCGACGCGTATGCCACCATCCCTGCGCTGAACCCGGGTGACGCGTGTGCGTATCGTCCCGAGGCCCATTCCGAGGTAGCTGACTTCGTACGTCAGTTCCTCACCCTGCTGAAACATAGCGGTGTTGGGTCTGCAGCCGAGCGACCGCGGTGCGCGGGACTGCGCCGCGAGCGGGGCGGCAGCGAAAAGCAGCAGCACGATTGCGCCTACGAGCAGCGCATGGGGAATGTGCCGGGAAAAAGAAGAAACGTGGTTCCCGGGGAAACCACGTTTCGGTATAAAGATCAATGTCGTCATGGTGAAGAAGTTCAGCGCAGACCGGCGATTTTCCTGGCTTCAGGAAAGAGGCTCACGGCTTTCTGGTACTGCGGATCCACTTCGAGCATGGAGCGGAACTGTCCTTCATTGCCGTAGAGGGTGCGGGCGATCTGTGCCTTGACGACCGCCTGCAGCCAGTCCTTGTCCTTATCGTATTCCTCCTTGTTGAACTCGACACCCTTGCTCTTTCCGAATTCGATGAATTCTTTCATCATGGCGTCGGTAATGGTGAAGGATTTGATGAAGTCAGACGCATCGGCCTTGTCATACTTCTTGCGCAGCGCTGCGCCGTTCTTGTCCATGTACGCGGTTCCGTACTCGAATACGAGCACGCGCATGCGCGCGACATACGGCTGCAGGTCGTCGTAGCGCACGATGTAATCCGGCGTGATACCGCCGCCACCGTACACCGGGCGTCCGCTGTCCGTCTTGTAGACCGGACGGGTGCTGTCCGCTTCTTCGGTGTGCTCGATGTTGTCGCCGTCGGCTTCCT
>CAJXSA010000269.1 GCA_913060595.1 uncultured Ignavibacteria bacterium | reverse complement strand
AATAATGCCGCCCCGTGTATGAACAACGCCCCTTCCGGAAGAGCCGGAAGGGGCGTTTTCTGTGCCAGACTGTTCTTATGCTTACTTCATCAGCGTCATGCTGCGCTGCAGAACGACACCGTCGCTTTCCAGCATGCAGCGGTACGAACCGCTCGGGAGGCCGGACGCGTCGAAGACCGCATGATGCGTCCCCTCGTCAAACACCTCGTCCGCGATCAGGGCGACGCGTTGTCCCACCATGTTGTACACGCCGACGCGCACATGACGTCGCGATGGCACGCTGAAGCGCACAGTGGTGACGGGATTGAAGGGATTGGGATAGTTCTGCTCGAGACGAAGCGCAACGGGAAGCGCCGCGTCCGCATCCTGTTTCGGGAACCAGGGGTGCGCGATCGCGAAGGGACCGGCGAGAGAAGTCAGTCCCTGCAGCTCCACCATGTTCTGCAGCGGCTGGCTCGTGCCCCCGAGACTCATCCAGAAATTCCAGGGACGGTTGTACACGGTCAGCGCCGATGGTTTGGTGACCAGTCCCATGGCTTCGGTGTTGCTGTAATACAGGCGGATGTCGACGTCGGGATTCGTGGCGGTGCTCGTCAGCGTGTAGCTCCGACGCACGTAGCGCACACGGCCAAGTCCCTGCGGAAGGCTGCACGGAACCATGTGCACCGTGAAGCTCCCGATCGGTCCCGCATTGCTCTTCACCTCGGCGATGGTCTGGCCGCTGGAATTCAGGAAGGGCGTCCAGCTGCTGCCGACTGCCTGCGTCACGGTGACGCTGCCGCCGGGCTGGTTTTCGATGCGTACGGTCAGCGTGTACGGGGCATTGCTGGCCGGCGTCATGGTGGCGCTGTTGTACGCGTTGATGGTGATGCTGCGTGTATGCGTCCCCGTCGGAAGACGCCTGCCGTCGATGGTGAACTGAAGCGCGTCGCCCTCCTGTCCGCTGCTTGTAATCATAGTAATCTCCGCGGCGGATGTCGTGGCCGTCCACATCATCACACCGCTGCCGAAACTGCCGCCGCTGTTGTCGATGCGCACGGAGCGGGAAACGACGACGGGATACTTGCAGGCGCTGACCGCCACCACGACCGGGGATTCCGGCGCAATTTCCACGCGGCGAACGACGGTGAAGAGCGACGTGCATGTCTGCTTGTTCCCGGCGCCGTCGGTAACGGTGAAGGTCACCGTGTGTACGCCGTCGTCGAGCACGGTAGTCGGCACGGGATCCTGCGCAACCTGCAGGTTCGCGGCCTGCGTGCAGTTGTCGCTCGCCATGATTTCACCGCGCAGATCGGGAATGGCCGCCTGGTCCAGCGCATCACCTTCAACCTCGCGGTCGGCGGCGCAGACGCTGATCGCCGGCGCTTCCACGTCGACGACGGTAACGGTCTGCGTGGCGGTGGCCTTGTTGCCCGCGCCGTCGGTGACGGTCCATGTCACCACCGTACTGCCGGCGGGGAATGAGGCGGGAGCGTCATTGCTCACCACCAGCGTCTGGGGACAGTTGTCGTCTACCGTCGGCGTTCCGAGATTGACGGCCGACGCGGAAACCGAACACTGTCCCGGTGCCGTGGGAACGGTCACCGCGGGAGGAGCGACAATGGTCGGCGGAATGGTCTCGGTCAGGCAGATGGAAAGATTGGCCGCCTTCACGGCGTAGGCCGCGTTCACGCGGCCGTATCCGAGTTCGTTCGACCAGCTGCCGTTGGGCTGTCCGGCGACGTTGCTCGTGTACGTGTAGCCGCCGACTTTTTCCGTTGTCGTTTCAAGGATGTCGCGCGCCTGCTGATGCGTGAGCGCGGGATTCACGGAGTAGATGAGTGCGACGACGGCCGCTGCGTTCGGACAGGCGCTCGATGTGCCGTTGAAGGTCGGGTAATAGTCCGATGCGCTGTATCCCGCACTGCCGCTGATGTCCGTCGCATAAATCTTTACACCCGGTGCGGCGACGTCCACGTTGGTCCCGTAATCGCTGCCCCACCAGTATTCGCCGTCACAGGAGGTCGGCGACTTGCGTTCGTCGCACATGCTCATCGCCGCGACAGCGATCGTCGTGTTGTAGTTCGCCGGATACTTCACATAGCTGTTGCCGTTGCCCGCGGAAAACAGTACCGTGGCGCCCTTGCCCGCGCGCCCGAAATTGACGGCGTTGTCGATGGCACCGTTGATCAGCGAAGACGGCGACCCGCCGCCCCAGGAATTGCTGAGCACGTCCGCGCCGCCGTTGCTCCACGCCCAGTTGATGCCGTCGGCGAGGATGGCGTCGGACGTCGCCCAGTACGATCCCACGCCGTAGGCCACGCGCACGGGAACGATGCGACAGTCGTAGGCGATGCCGGCGATGCCGAGATTGTTGTTGCCGACCGCGGCCACGATACCCGCGCAGGCCGTGCCGTGCGCGTCATTCCCCTGCGGTCCGCCCATGCTGCCGAGTCCCGTGGCGTCGTAGCCGGGATCGAGATTCGCCAGCAGGTCGGGATGCGCCAGGTCGACGCCTTCGTCGATGATGGCCACACGCACGGAAGAAGAACCGGTGGTCGTCGCCCAGGCGGCGAAGATGTCCATGTCCGCGCCCGGCGTGCCGCTGTACTGTATCGTGGACCCGTCGTTATTGAGCGCCCACTGGTATGAGATATAGGTATCATTGGTGTACATGCGCTTGAGGAGCCGCAGAAAATCGGGCTCCGCCCATTCGAAAAGACCGCTGCGCTGAAAGTGTGCCGCAAGTTCGAAGGCGTTGCGCCCGGCTCCGCGACGCACGCGCAGCACATGGATATCGGGATCGTAGCGGTTGAATCCGACGACGTCCGCACCGGCTTCCGCGGCGAAGGATTCGAGCGTGGCGCGGTCAGCGCCACTGCGGAGCCGCACGTGAAAGCGGTCCTGTATGCCAAGCTCCGCACCGTCCCGGTAGCGGAGGAACGGATTGGCGAACTGCACCTCGGGCAGCGCGTCGAGCCTGCCGAGTATGTCCATGATCTCCTGCAGGCTGCTGCCTTCCGCCATGCTGCCGACGACGACGCGCGGCGCAGCGAGCATCATTTCTTCCTCGAGCGGCAGCAGTCCCGCTTCCGCACCGAGGATTTCCCGCTGGCGTTCGGGCGATACGTCTTCCCGGAACTGCACGAGAATATGTGCCGGGGAAAGCGCAAAGCGGCTGACGCCGGCGCTGGTGTTGAGGACGAGGCGTTCGGGAGCGAAACGCTCCAGCGTGTACGTGTTTTCACGCGCGGACTGCGCGCCGGCATGGCCCGCCAGCACAACACACAGAAGCGCGAGGGTGAGAAAGCTGTTGAAACGTTGCATTCGTACTCCGGTCGTTGACATGAATTCCAGCGCAATGGCTCGGGGCAGCATATGGGGAATGCAGCCGCATGGCCGCTGAAGCGTTTGCCCGCACACATATCGCGCGTTCGACGAAGAATAGTACGTATTTACCCTATTGCGATGAAATTAATATTTGTTAAACTTCGGCTTCTGAACTCAGGCTGACATGCAGAACACCATCGTCACATCGCGCCTTCTCATTCGTCCCCTGCGACTCACCGACAGTGCGTCGGTCCATGCCTATCGCAGTGACAGGGAACTGATGCGCTACCAGTCCTGGAAACCGGAGCACGAATCCGAAGTGCGTCAGTTCATTCGCGGAATGCAGGGCCTCGCACCCGGAATTCCCGGGACCTGGTATCAGTTCGGCATCGTGCTGCTGTCCGACGACCGTCTCATCGGGGACTGCGGCATTCACGTGCCGCTCGAACAGGTGGACGCGGCGGAACTCGGCATGACGCTGACACGGGAATACCACGGACAGGGCTACGCCACAGAGACGCTGCACGCGCTGATTTCCTTCTGCTTCGAAACCCTCCACCTCCACAGCATCATCGCACGCCTCGACGCGGACAATCAACCGTCGCTCGCGCTCACGCAGCGCTGCGGATTCCAGCCTGCCAGGGCAACGCAGTACGGCATGCCGGAAGACGATGCAGAATTGTTCTTCGTATTGAAACGCACCGCCCGGACCGGCGATACGCGCTGATTCTCCCCGCAGAGATTATTTCCCAACCGGGAGGCAGGGCCTGTTGCGGTTCATCAGGTACAGCTCCTCCCACACGGACCATGTCTGCATCTCCCCACGCAGCAGTGCGGCGTCCCGTGCCTCGCCCATGGTACGGATGACACCGGGTCCCTGCGGCAGATAGAGATAATCGAACTCCGTGACCGACTCCCTCCGCACGCTTTCGCGCGCGTAGATGTACGCGAAGCGCAGCGCCTCGCCGAGCAGCACCGTCCCGAGCACCTCCCACAGTGACACGTCAGACCTCAGATGCGCGTACTGTGCGCCGAAGTTGTAGCGCGCCAGGAGCCAGGCGTTCAATCCGTCGGGCCGTGTTTCCCGCAATCGTTCGAGCGCTCGCTGTACCGCGACGCTGTTGCGCAGGGCGATCTCCTCTTCGCGGACACGCATCGCACGCTCGTAATCCCTGAACACGGGGAGAAAAAGCGTGCTGCGCTGACGAAGCAGGAACACCGGATCTTCGGCCGCACCGGCGGGCATCTGCGACGAGGTGTCGCGCGGCAGTTCCTGCGCGGCGACCGGGAGCGACGCGCACAGGAGAAGCAAAATGATGCATGTTCTGCGCATGCCGAGAAACTACCACTCTTTTCATCGAATGTAAATGCAAACGCCGCGCGGCTCTCAGAACCGCGCGGCGTTCACTGCTCATGTGCGCCTTGTTAGTGCACGACGCTGAATTTCACGCGGCGCAGCATGCGAGATCCGTCCATGATCGCCACGACATAGCTGCCGGGCTGGAGGGTTTCGGTGGAGACGTCTTCACGGAAGACGTCCTGCACTTCGCGTGCGGCACCGCTGTAGACGCGCGCGCCCAGCATGTCGTAGATTTCCACATGCAGTGATGCCGGCGCTTCGGTCGTGTATTCGACACGCACCCTGTCATGCGCGGGGTTCGGGTACAGCGTGAAGCCTTCCACCCGGTTCGGGACGTCCTCCACCGCCACGAGGTTGCTGTAGCGGAAAGGATAGCGGATGTTCTTGCCGAAATCCGGGTTGACGCTGTCCCAGAGTCCTCCGCCCACGAGACGGAACTGGAAGGAGCCGGTTCCGTCGTTGTTCGCCCACCAGGAGATGCCGTCCTCGCCGGAATCGTGCAGCACGATTTCATAGCAGCCCGGGGCGAGGTCGAGCGTGTCGTAATAGGTACGGTTCGCACCGAAGCCGCTGCGCAGGTGCACGACCTGGCCGTCACGGTCGAGCACTTCCCAGCGATTCTCACTCGGTACGTTGTTGGTATTGAAGCGAACGATGAGCTGGGAATCGAACACCGGCACGGTTTCGAAATAACTGTACTGCGCGTCGTTGTGCCCGTATTCGTCGCTGCCGCCGTTGGGTGCGGAGAGACGGACGTCGAAGATATTCTCGCCGGTCCACTGTCCCCAGTCGAACGCAGGCAGCATGACGGTCTCTTTCTCGAGGAACGCGAGATCGCCGCTCCACTCATAGGT
>CAJXSA010000268.1 GCA_913060595.1 uncultured Ignavibacteria bacterium | reverse complement strand
AGGCGTCGAGCACCGCGCCCGGTCCGATGCGCACGTCAGCGCCGATGGCGATATCTCCGGGACGAAACAGCTCGGCCGAAGCCGCGATCTCGGCGCTGCCGTCGACATGGCCGAGGGAAAAGAACGCCGCGTCATCAAGCAGAAGCTGCGTGTTGTGCGTGAGCAGGTCCCACGGATACGTGAAGGGTGCGGTCTGCACGTCCTCGATATCCGCTTCGAACGCTTCCAGATCGGGCAGGGCGCCGGGATGGTGCACGAGTTCCTCACGCAGCAGGCCGGCAGTCAGCCACGCGTAGATTTTTTCCCGCAGCGCGTCACTGCCGACCGTGGCGGCCAGCATGCGACCGTCGTGCACGAACACCCTGTCCTGTCCCCGGTGCGCCCGGATGCGGTGCACCAGTTCGGGACGCAGGACGGTGCTCCCGCTAACGAAGAGATCGGCCGCGTCGCGACGGTTGACGGGCAGGCCGCTGCGCTCTTCCATGGCCGGTGCCAGTCCCATGCGCGTGAACAGCTGCATCGGCTCCTGGTCAAAATACTGGAGCAGCCGTGCGCGCAGCGTGTGTATCCCGCTGCGGAGATCGAAGTCGGGATTGACATGCGTCAGGGGAAGCAGCGTTGAAATCGAAACGTCTTCGAAAAGACAGATGGCCATGGTGTTGTGCGGTTTGTGAAGGAGAAATGTACGCATCTGCATGCGCAATGACAACAGGGGAACCCGGCTGTGCACACCGCTCCCGCACCGTCCCGGGGACGGCAGCGGAAGCGGATTCCCATGCAAACGCGGGTGGTGACGGCGTTATTCGACCAGGTACTCTTCCTCCGCGTACAGCTTCATCTGGAAGAGGAGGTTGCTCATCATGTCGCGGTATTCCTGCACATCCGGGGCGAGCTGTATGGTCTCACGGTACTCGAGGAAGGCGTCGGTGTACAGTCCCCGCTGCTCGAAGTAAATGCCGCGTATCAGGTGCAGCGTGACTTCGTCGGCGCCCATCTGCGCCAGCTCGGCGTCGAGATTCTTCAGCTCCTGCTGAATGACCTCCACGGTATCGGTCGCGAGGATGCGGAAGCTCTGTATGTCGCTCTGCATGCCGTCGCTCAACCGCGTGATGCGCCAGTGATACTGCCGGTCGCGCTCCAGCGGCGCCATGCCCTCGGCCATGTAGCGAAAGCGGTCGTCGCCGAACTGTGAACGCGAGATGACGTTGAAACTCTCATCGAGCAGGATGAACTCGTACTGCCGCGCGTCTTCCGCATCCACCCACTGGAACAGCGGTTCTGGCGTCATCACGGCGTACTTCGGAAACACGGCGGTGAACACGTCGAGATTTCCGCGCACGGCGCCGTAAACAGGCGCGTCTTTCGAGTCGCGGGAACGCTTCATCTGCCGGGCGGCGTAGGCGAGAATGGAACCGGAGGCGCCTTCCCCGGCACTGCGTCCCCGGAGCGCTTCGAACTCGGCGAGGGCGCGTTCGGTGTCGGCGTCGATGCTCACGAGACGTTTCTGATCCATCATCAGCTTCACGTAGCTCGCGTACGCCGTGCGCACCACGTCCTTTTTCCCGAGCGCGTCACCGACACGCACGGGCTTCCACTTCCCCTTCCCGTCTTCTTTCACGGTCACCTTTCCCTTCACGCTCATCACGAGAAAGGAATCCTGCGCGCGAAGCGGAACGCTCAGCGCGATCAGCAGCAGCACGACGGAGGCGGTTTTCATTGCATTCATCAGTCTATCCTTTCACTTCATGGGAACGGTCGATTTCGAGTATGCGGGCCGTGACGGCTTCGGGAAGCACCGGTTCACAGTTCGGCTCTTCGCCGAGATACGCGGGAACAGGCGGGAGTCCGGGCTGCTTGCGCATCAATCCCGCCAGGACGAAAAGCTCGCGACGCCGGTGCAGCTTGCATACAGCGTGCACACAGAAAGGCGAAAGCGCTGTCGGGGACGTGTTGTCGCTCTCCCCCATACGATAGAGTCCGGCGGGGAGTTCCCGATTTTTGCCCTGTGTCTCCGCGGCGGAGACATCCCCACTGCCAAGCGTGGCGACGGAACCGTCCTCTCCGACTTCGAACAGCGGGATATCCAGGTACGCGTGCAGGCGGTGGCGCCACAGTGCGGTCACCTGCGGCAGCAGCAGCTCCCACTCGTCGAACACCACGAACTCGTTGAAATTCTGAAGCTCGGTGGAGAGAAAACGCTCCTTGACCAGGCTTTCGCGCAGGCGCTCTTCTCTCTTCCCCTCGAGAAAGAGGAGAAAATGCCTGACATGCCGCTCGTCCTCATTACCGGGATCGAGCACACCCTGCAGTTCAGGAATCCAGCGCACCCAGTCTTCCGCTCCCGGGTGCAGCGCCGCCGGAGTGAGGGGCGACGCGTCCGCCGCCGCGGCCCGCTGCACGGCGTATGCGAACTGCGGAAGGATGAGCGCCGCGTGCAGCAGGCGCGTATGCGCGATGAAGGGTTCGTTGTCGTGGAAGGCGCCGCAGATCACGGTGGGCAGCGGGTTCGCACTGCCGCAGAACGTGCGCCGCATGCGCCGCTCACGGATGCGGAAACGCAGCCAGGTGGTGGAGGCGTTGGCGGGAATGAACAGCAGCGCGGCCGTCGCCATCAGGTTGTAGCTGATTTTCAGATCGAAGTAGAAGAACGCGATCAGCGGCAGGAAGAAGACGATCACCGCCTCGGTGAACAGCATCGTCGTGATCAGTATCGCCACGCCGAAGCGGCCCGGCGGCTTCGTGCGGAGTATGCGATAGATCGCGATGCTCAGATACGCGAGGATGAAGGTAAGCAGCCAGTCCGCCCATGCGGGCACGGGCGTGATGAAGCGGTCGCGCAGCATCATGTCGATGACATTGGCATGCACCAGCACTCCCGCCATGTCCGCACCGTCGATGCCGACCTTCTTCCCCATCGGTGTTCTGTGCGTGTCGCCGAGGTAGAACAGTCCGCCCTCGTTCACGAAACCGACCAGCACGATGGCGTCTTCGAAAAAATCGTCGTACATGCTGCCGAACAGCACGTCGTCGATGGGAACGGTGGGTATCTGCGTGAAGGTCGAACTGTAGTAGATGACCTGGGGCTCGGACGGCTGTGCGAGTACGCGGCGCGTGGCGTCGGGCGCGGCAAGCTGCGTCACCTGCACCGGGAAACTCAGCCAGCGTTCGCCGTCGACTTCGACCCAGGGCAGGAAGCGGCGGATGACGCCGTCTCCGTCGGGCACGAGGTTGGCGAAGCCGTAATGTTCACAGGCGGCGCGAATGGGAGGAATGATTTCAAACGTGGGCTCCCGCGTCTCGAGGTCGATGCCGTTGACGAGCACGACGTTCGGAACGTCCAGCAGCGCCAGTCGCAATTCCTCGACCTCCATGAGCCGCTCCGGGGGAAAACGCTCGATGTGCAGATCGTCGAGTATGATGTCCAGCCCGATCACCGCGGCGCCGAGATCATGGAGACGGTAGAGAAGCGCAGCGATTTTGCCGTCCGGCGTCGGCGCCACCTCACCGATATTCACGACCTTGATGCGGGAATGCGGAAACTCCGCGTCACGCACGGCGAAAATGGCGTCGAGGCTCACGTCGGCAATATTGAGGAAATCGATTCGGTCGAGGATGGGATTCAGAAAGGAGGTTTCGTCGGCCTCGGGGAGATTGCGTGAGACGACGAGCATGACCTGGACGAGCAGCAGCACCAGCAGTGAAGCTGCCAGGTATTCCAGACGAAAGAAGTACTGGAACAGGCGTTTGCGCATCCCGGGTTATCCTGCGTGCAACGGCTGGTTTGCTCCATAATAGAATTTCACCCCTGCAATTCCAAGGAGGACGCGTGCGGCCGCAACAGGCCGCATCCTCAGAAATCGTCGGAAAGGTCGAAGCCGAAGAGCATGCCGAAATACCAGCGCCACTCTTTCCCGTAGGTGACGTCGGCAAGCTGGAACCTGCGTGTGAACTCGTCCAGTCCGTAGGCACCGCTGAAGAAGATGCGCGTCGGATACATCGAGAATGAGAACGTCTCGAGACGCAGTTCGAAACCGACGTCCTTTTTCAGCGCGCCGACGCTGAACTGATCGGGCGCCATCACGGCGTCGCCGATGTCGAAGAACACGCCGCCGTAGAGCTTGTCGAAGAGGATGTGCCCGAGACGCAGGTCCATGCTTGAAATGAGGGGGAAGCGGTAGGTCAGCTGCGCCATGGCCAGTTCGTTGCCGCCCAGGGCGTAATACGTGTATCCCTGCATGCCGGTGATTCCCCCGGCGTAGTAGTTGAAGAAGTCATCCACTTCGTCGCCGAGAATGCTGGCGCCGCGAAGACGCAGGGTCAGCGAATGCCCGAGCCACGGGAGGCGACTCGCCATCGTCGCGTGCAGGTCGAAACGGTGGAAATTGAAGTCCGTGTACAGCGGAACGAGAATGCCGTTCCGGAATTCGAAATCCCCGTCGGGATTGAAATTGTTGAACTCGTAATTGTAGTACAGCGTGAGGCGCATTCCGATGGGATTGATCTCGCGGTCACGCGTGGGAATCATGTTGCGGTAGCGGAGCACCGTGCTGATGTCGTTGCCGACGAAATACAGGTTGTCCGTCGCCGGCACCAGGTTGTCCGTCGTCGGATTGCGGAACTGCCCGATGGTCGAGGTGTAGCGGTTGTGCGTGTAGCCCACCTCGAGGCGCATGTGGTTGTTGAAGAGGTTGTGCCCCAGTTTCGCGGAGAAGGCGAGCAGGTTGAAATCCACGTCCACCGTCGTCGTATCGATCGCGAGGCCGATCTCCGAACTGGTGCTGCGCGTGACGTTGAACACTTCCAGCGAAAGATCCGGGTACAGGCCCAGACTGCTGAACAGCGGCAGGTCGTCGCGGTAGGTGATGTTGAGATACAGGTCGCGCTCGCCCTTGATGTTGATCGATCCGCTGGCAAGAAACTCCACGCGGTTGAGCACGTCGCTCGAGTACATCATCAGGCCGGGCTTGAGCAGTTCGAGTCCGCTGTTATCGGGATTGAACTGGTCGACGCGCAGCGTCGGGAAATACATCATGCTCTGGAAGAGACGCTCGTAAGTGGAGGACTCGTGTTCCGGCTGACTGCTGTCGTCGAAGCTGTTGAGCGCCTCCCAGTCCCACGCCGTGGGATCGATCGACGCGATGGGCGATGAGTACATGCGCGACGGCAGGTAGCGGTGCCCTTCGACGCGCAGCGGGGTTGCTCCGGGCAGCCGCGCGATGCGGTAGCCGGCTGCCGTGTAGGCGGCGTACAGCAGGTCGCCGTCGGCATTCATCGCGGGCATGAAGGCGCCGCCGATCACGTTGGTCAGCGCTTCGTCCTCGCCGCGGCTGCCGATGTCATGGCGGTAGATGTTGAAGATGCCGCTGCGGTCTGACGCGTAAAGAATCGCCGCACCATCGGACGTGTAGCGCGGATTGCGCGCGTCGCTGTGCAAATCAGCGATCAGCGGCTCGAAACCGCTGCCGTCGGGACGCACGCGTGCGATGCCGCGCTGCACGCGGGGCGCATACCCGAACACCAGCCAGGCGCCGTCGGGCGACCAGGTGGGA
>CAJXSA010000267.1 GCA_913060595.1 uncultured Ignavibacteria bacterium | reverse complement strand
CGCATGGACCCGCCGTACCCCATACCAACCAGTAGCTCGACCACAAGGCGTTCAAAGAACAACGGTGACGCTGACTTCACGTGCTCAAGGATTTCAAGCACCAACTCACCTCTCAGCTGCTGGTAGGCAGCCTCCAGAGTCTCTTCGGGCGTGGCTTCATCTGAGTCTGGAGTCGCTTTCATAGGCTCCTTCTTGCGTGAGCCCCTTGTCCAGTAGACGCGGAACTCATCGTACCGTGAGAGAAACTGGTTATCGATCCGCTCCGGGCCTTCTGCTAGGACTTTTTTTCCGCGCTCAGAGATGCAATAGTAGCCCTTACGCGGCCTATCGAGCAAGCCAGCGCGCTGCAGGTGCCCCATTGCCCACGAAGCCCGTCTTGTGAAGACAGGCCTGCCACTGGTCGGCATCATCTCGGCGAGATCATCGTCGGAAAGCTGCAAGTGCGCCGCGAGTTCCTCCCGGTATTCATTCTTCTGCCGCGTCTTCCCATCTGAGGCGATCTGCAATAGGGGCAACATTAGGGACTGATATCCAGGGACGGCCATATACCTTCTCGTCTGTTGTGATAGAAGAAGATACAGATACCCGATACATTCATCAACCGATGTCGAGTGACGCCTAAGCATATGCCCGGCGAACGAACAATGACGACAAGATGACATCCCGATGACAAGCCGACGGAGCGTGCGGTCTACTTTGCGGTTGTCACTGTCAGAAACACGGAGGTCGCAATGACCCGCCATACCCGTATCGTATGTACATTCGTCGTCCTAGTTCTCGCCGTACTGTCTGCATGTGACGGGCCGCGCCTTTTCGAGCCAGAGTCCCCGAGTTCGGACAAGGATGGTCACACCTGGGGAGAAGGGTTCGGCCCGGGGTGTGGTGATCTCCCCATCGACTTGTCCTATTTTGACCAGCCTGTGTGGATCGGGATCGATGCAGCGGGCATAGAGGATACGGTCTATCATGCAGATCCCACGTGTAATATCCTAGCACAATTTCCTGAACGTAGAAAGTTTGATCACTATGTCGACTACGCGCAGTACTGGATGCAGAGTCATAATTATGACCGCTCTTCATGGACCTTGAAGTGCGAGACGTGTTCAGCAGACTTCGGTCCTCGCGTCATCACGACGAATCCATGAGCCGCTCCACCACATCGTGCATCGTCTCGGGCTGAAGGTGCGCGTACACCTCCGTCGTGCGGGCGGTTGAATGTCCGAGTAGTCGCCCCACCTGATAGAGCGACACCCCGTCCTGAACGAGCCAAGATGCGAACGTATGGCGCAGGGAGTGAAAGTGCAGTTCGTCCCGAAGCTCGAGCCTGCGAACGATTTTCTTGAACGCGCTCGACACCCAGTTCTTCCTGATCTGACGGCCGTACATGGTCAGGACATAGTCTTCCCCTCTACCCCGGCGTTCGGCCAGCAGAGCGCATGCACGGGCGTTTAACGGCACGATGCGAGCCCGCCCGGTCTTGGTTTTGAAGTCACCCGAACTGACCACATGGATGATGCGGCGATTGAGATCGACGTTCTGCCAGCGGAGGCTCGTCAGCTCCCCGGCACGCATACCGGTGTTGACGGCAAGCACGATGAGATCATGCAGCCACTCCCCGCCCGTCTCTTCCTCGAGCATGCGCACCTCCTCACGTGTGAAGTACTCGGGCGGCTTCTCTGGGATGCGGAGACGAGTCACACCGACGAACGGATTCGTCTCTATGTAATCCCAGCGGACGGCGATGTTGAACGCCGCCTTGAGTGTGGAGAGCTCTTTGTTGACCGTGATGGGCTTGACGCGACGCACCCGGGCGGTCTTGTATCGATCAACGTCCCGCCCCGTGATCATGCTGATGGGGATGTCGCCCACCTGACCGATGAGCGCGCGCAGGGCGTCACGATAGAGCTGCATCGTCGAGTGGGCGAACGTCGCTACCGTGTGCTGCAGTATTTCGTCGGTGAAGTGCGTGAGGAAGGGGGAATCCGTACGGGCGCGTGATCGCTCCTCGTACGCGATCAGGGCGCGTTCGGCTTCACGGCGGTTCTTTTTCTTCGTCGTCGTCCACGTGCGCTTTCCGTTCGGACGCGTCTCGACGATGTACCAGATCCCGTTCTTGCGCAACGATAAAAACGGCTTCATACGTGCCTCCAACGTCAACAATTGTTGACCTGGTTTACCGTACAAAGCCGTCTATCGCTCGGTCAGTGCCAGTCGAAATCCTCGATTCTGGCCTGTTTTGCGGAGAGACTGGGATTCGAACCCAGGGTACCCCGAAGGGCACAACGGTTTTCGAGACCGCCCCGTTCAACCACTCCGGCATCTCTCCGAAAAACTATGTATCCTCGCTCCTTGATGCAGTCCTATTCCGCGATTGGGGGACGCGAAATAACTGAGCATTTAAAATACAATTGTGTGGAGACAATTCAAAAGGACCGGCGTTTCTGCAGCGGACCGTCCCTCCCTTGTCCCCCGTCGCGATGCGCCCGAGCATGATTGATCATTTCCAATCACTCTGGCTCCCGGCCGGGACGATCATGCGGCGACCGCTCCCGTCATGGCGCATCAGCCACAACGATCCCTGCCGGGAATTGTCGTTCGGTGCGTTGGTGAATACAATCCACGCGCCATCCGGGGAGAAACGTGGCTCCAGATCGTTTGTTCCGTCCATCTTGCTATGCGATACGTCGACGGTATCCCTCAGGTCAAGCGTGAGCGTGTAAATGTGTGAATTGAGCTGACGGCCGTCCGGATTCTCATAGCCGGAACGGTCGCGTGCATACATGACGGCACTGCCATCAATGGAAAATGACGGCGAGCCGAGGCTGCCCGGAACGTCGCCGAGGAGTTCGTTTTCGGTTGATCCGTCCGGGCGCAGCAGCGCGATCTCAGATCGGTACGGATCCGCTCCCATATAATGCACGACCAGCCTGTCATGCTGCTGTGACCATTCGATCTCGCGGAAATGCCTTCCCTCCGGTGCGGTCGCGATCAGTGCCATGTTGGCACCGAACTGATTGACACGATAGAGCTTGTCGTAATGTCCGTAGTATATCCAGCCGCCGTCCGGGGACCAGCAAAAACCCCTCCCGTGATTCTGATAGCTGTCCACCGGAAGCGTGGTGATGCGCCGGACGTTGGTCCCGTCCCGGTTCATCGTATAGATGTGATATGCCCCTTCCCTGTCGGAAATGAAGGCGATACTGCTGCGGTCGCGGTTCCACCGTGGCCAGAGATCACGCGCGGGGTCGTCTGTCAATCGGATCGGATTGCTGCCGCTCGTGTCCGTGGAATATATCTCGGGATTCCCTTCCACGTTCGCCGTGTACACTATTCCATTGTCAGGAATGTCCGCAATGCGAAACGACCACACGTCGCTGTTGGCGCTCCCTCCTTCCCCGTTTGAAGCGAGGACCTGCCAGAAATAGCTTGTACCATAGCGAAGCATGTCGACAGTGAGCGTGGTGTCGCGGAGTCCGGTGGCTTCATACACCGGCACAGGCGAATTGCCATCGTATAGCGTCACCGAGTAATACAGCGAATCCCGCGGATTCGCAGCGCCGCGGGACCATACCAGTTCGACGCTGCGCTGCGCTTGAATCGCGTTGTCGGCAGGACGCACAATGCGCGGCGGCGCGACGCTGCCGGATTGCTCCTCCACGGAGAGCATGATGACAGCCTGCGCGGTCTTCAGTCCACGAACGGTGACGGAGACGTGCGCTTTTTCATACCCCTCCCGCGCCGCACTGATCACATAGGTTCCTTCTGCGAGTTCCGCAAATGTAAAGGAACCGTCCGTTTCGGTAATCACCGATTCGGTTGGCGGGTTTGTGGTGATAAGAACACCACCGACGGGCAGACTGTTCGCAGCGGTCAATACTCGCCCTTGAATTGCTCCGCTGAGCACAGGCTCAACGGTGTTTTCCCTGCACGCGGTTAGGGAAACACAGATGGCACCCATGAGAAGCAGTCGCATTCCATGGGACACGACGTCGTTGTGGTCCTTCATGTATACCTCGATATTATGGATCTCGTCATCCGTTACTCGATGATCAACCGGATACCATGACCGACCTGATGTATCTCCAGCGGTGTATGTATGCCGGCATCCTTCCTGATTCTCAGCTCATTGGCACTTCCCACCTGGCTGTAAGCCCCAATTTCGGCGTGCAGACCGGAAAGAAGGGAAAAGACGTTTTCGATGCCTACCTGCGTGACGATTTCCGTGTTTCGATCTCCGCGAAGCTCGACGGTGGCGGACTGTGCGTACCCCTGCTGCGTGATGGTGATCTGATTGTCGACTCCGTGATCTTCAATGTGCGCCTGGTTGTAATTCATCACCTGGTGGATAGATGCCTGTGACGCCTGCTCCTCCTGCGACCCAGTCTGCAGTATGGTCGCGAGGTTGTGGAGACCGATCTGCCGGATGAATGCAAGTCGTTCCGCATTGCTCCAGTACTGGACGGACGGATCGGGGAGTTCCTGCTGCGCCGTGGCGAACGCGGGACTGAGAACGAAAACAAGAAGGATGAATCCGAGGAATCTCATGTGGCACCTCTGTGCGGACTGTTCCGGAAAAGGATGTTCACCGGACCTCCGCGTGTGCGAAGGTCCGGTGAACGATGGAATTAGATGCCGGCCGGATGCTGTGTGATCAGGCCTTTGTTGCCGTCTCCGTTCTGATACACGGATCCAGTATTGTTGTTGTCCTTCTGCTCGATTCCGGCACAGTTGCCGTTGCCGATCACCGTGATGGTGCCGCTGTTGAGGTCACCCCACTGGCTTATGGCACCGACGTTGCTGCTACCCGTAATGTCGATGTCCGCATAGTTGTACTCGCCCAGCTGACCCTGAGCCGCGTTGTTGTCGTCACCGTCGATGTCGATATACGCGTCGTTTTCACCGCTGATGCTCCAGACCGTGTACTCCTGGTACTGGGCAGTGTTATTGTTATTACCGTTCACGGTGGCGATCGCCTCACTGTAGCGGCCGTTCTGGTACTGCGCGTACTTTCCACCCGGCTTGTCCGCCCAGGGCAGAGCAAGCGGATTCTTCTGGCCCGTACAGCTGACATCCACCGGTGTGTAATTATTGCCATTGCCGTTCTGAATGACTTTCATCACGCTCTGCATGCCGCCCTTGCTGTACTGGCGTGCGAAGTTGCCGACTCCATCCTGGTAGATTTTCATGTCTTGAATCCCGTAGCAACCGAAACTGGCGACGGTCTTCTGCCACCCGTCGTTCTGATTGCCGGTCTGCTTGATGAAGATCGCGATGGGCTTGTTCGCGTTTGTGTAGCTGTTGTAGCTGTTAATGTGCTGGTATCCGATGTTTTCGTTACCGAGCTGCTTGATCTTCGTGGCATTGTGATTGTTGTTCACCTCGGTATACGCCGAGTTGTCGTTGCCGTCCTGGTCAATCCACGAACCCCAGATCCAGTCCGTGGCGTAGTTCGGAAGCTTGTAGTTGCTCACCGGCGCTCCGGGATCGCCCTGGTAAATCCAGGCGTCATTGTTATCGCCCGTCTGCGTGACGATACCGAGGTTTGTGCCGTACTG
>CAJXSA010000266.1 GCA_913060595.1 uncultured Ignavibacteria bacterium | reverse complement strand
ACCGATACGACCCTGCGGCGCCGCATCCTGCCGAGCGCCGCTTCGCCACGCTCATCCGCCGCCTCTCTGCAGATGGAAGCACGCTGTATTACGGCGACGCACCCGCGGAGCGCGACAGCGTCATCCGTGTACCCGCCGGCACGCAGCACATCACCATTGATTTCATCTCGGGCAGCATTCCGCTCGAGGAAAACATGCTGTACCGCTGGCGCCTCGAAGGACATGACAGCACATGGGCGGCACCGGAAGCGTGGCACAGGGCAGAGTACAGCGGTCTGCCCCCGGGCGACTACGTCTTCCGCGTGCAGGCGCTCGGCGAAGACGGTGACATCCCGGAAGTGCGGCTCGCCTTCACCATCGCGCAGCACTGGTACCTGCAGTGGTGGGTGCTCGCGCTCTTCTTCGGCGGCATCGCGCTCTTCCTTGTTTTCTATACCGTCCGCATGCGTCGCCCCGTCTGACCGGCCACCTCCCTGCAAATACTTTCCAGGATACATGGATTGCCGCGCAAACTTTGTATGTTTGTACAGCACGAAAACATCACCGAAGCCCGCCGCCCATGTCCACTTCCATCAGTTTCCTCTCCGACCCGCAGTACGGCAAATCCCTCGTTCTCTTCGTCCTCTCCCCTCCCGGCATTCCGTTCGATGCGACGGAGATCGCTCGGAATCTCTACGGGAAACGCGAGGTGACCATCGATCCGATCACGCTGCCCGGACTGGCGCCGAAAAACGGCTTCCGTTTTTCCGACATCACGCTGCACTGGCCTGATTTTCTCGGACTGGCCTTCGAGCATTCCGACAACGCCCTGTTTTTCGTTCCCGGGAAGAAGAAATTCCAGGAAATCCGTCGCGAAAGTCTGCTGCAGCAGAATCCCGATCTCTACGCCTTCTCCTTCTTCCGCTTCCACTGTCCTTCCTACGTAGCGCCCGCTCCCGAGGAGGAGGTTCGCACTCCTGCCACCGCGTCGCACACCGACGAGCCCGCGGCCGCGACGGATCGCCTCCGCAGCACCCGCGATGCGCTCAGCGCCCTGCTCGAAGCGGGGTGGAGTGCCAACGCCGTGGCGAAAACCTCCGGCATCAATCCCATCACCATCGGCAACCTGCGGCACGACCGGCAGAAAAGCGTCACCGCGCGCGTGCATGACGCATTGCTGACGCTGCGAAAAGATTTCGACGCCGGGAGCGTTGCGCTGCCTGCGCGCAAGAAAAACGGCAGCGCCCCGAGAAAGACCGCAGCGGCCGCGACACGTCCCGCTCCCGCCCCGAAGCACGTCACTGACACCGCCGCGCCCCACGACGAACCCCGCTACATCGCCGTGGACGCCGATCGCCTCGACGCCCTGCTCGCGCGCCTCGTCGACACCTTCACCGATGCCGTCAGCGAACTCGAACGGATGAAAAAACTCATCTGATCGCGACGCCACCCCGGTCGCAATCACAATGCAACGATCCTGATCCACCGCGCGCCGGTCCCGGACCGCACGCCGCGCTTCCCTATGCCACGCAGCCATGTACGCATATTCTTTGCCATTTAACTTAGTATTTACTAACTTAGCATTACTACAGTTATTATTGCCGTCACAATTCCCGGGTACGACTCATGGCGAAGCAGCGACGCAGCGACCGGAACCCCTTTCGCATTCACGGTGTGGCGAGCGGCGACGCATTCGCCGACCGGCGGGATGAAGTCGCGCGTCTCGAGACCGCGCTGACCGATCCCGGGGCGAAGCTGATGATGTACGGTCCGCGGCGTATGGGAAAAACCTCCGCGCTGCTGCGGGCGCTGGAATCGGTGCGCAGAGACGGCGGACACGCCCTTTTCGCGGATCTCTCCACCGCCTCGAGCGCGGCGGATGCGAGCAACCGCATCCTCGGTGCGGCGGGTGCGGCGCTGGGACGCAGCCTGCGTGACTTCATCACCGATCTCGTCAGTAAGCTGAAACTGTCGGTTTCCCTCACGGCGGATCCGGCGACGGGACTGATACTGCCGGGACTGGACCTGCAGGCGCGGGACTGGGACGCCGAACGGCAGCGGCAGACCATTGGTGACGTGCTCGATGCGCTCAACGCCATGGCGCGGAAGCGGAAAATCTGCATCGGCATCGCGCTCGACGAGTTCCAGGAAATCCGTCGCTTCGGCGGCGAAGAGATTGAATGGCAGCTGCGCGGCGCCATGCAGCGGCATCATCACCTGGCCTACGTGCTGTCCGGTTCGCAGGAACACCTCATCGAGCGCATGACCGCTTCGGCGGGAGCGTTCTACAAAATGGTTGATAAAATGCGTTTCGGCCCCATTCCCCCGGGCGAACTCGCCGCCTGGATCGACCGGCGCTTCCGCGCGTCGGGAGCGGAAAGCGATGCCGGACGGGACATCGTGGACATGGCCGGTCCGCGGACGCGGGACATCATGCAGCTCGCCCGCGTCTGCCATGATCGAAAACGGGGCGCAGAGCGCCTCGGCACCGATGACGTCACCGACGCGATGCGGGAAATCGTCGCCGAGGAGCACGATCTGTATCATTCCGTCTGGCGCGGACTGACCGCGCTGCAGCAGAACGTGCTGCGCGCCGTGGCCGCCGCGGCCAGCGGACTGACAAGTCGCGACGTCCTCCGCGCCTACGCACTCGGCAGCAGCGGCGCCGTGATCCATGCCGTCCGTGCCCTGACGAAAGCGGGCATTCTGCAGCGCGCCGACGCCGCGCCGGATCATCCGCGCAGCGCACCCACCGGCTACCGCTTCGACTCCCCCTTCTTCCACGCCTGGGTGTGGTGGAACACGCTCGCCGATCTCGGTCCCGCCTTCGCCGAGCGCGTGCGAGAGAACCCCTTCACCTACCGTACGAAGTAAATCCGGGATGCGACGATCCGTCT
This sequence comes from uncultured Ignavibacteria bacterium, assembly GCA_913060595.1. Taxonomy (GTDB): domain Bacteria; phylum Bacteroidota; class Ignavibacteria; order SZUA-365; family SZUA-365; genus BM516. Next base: position 2,719 of record CAJXSA010000266.1, on the reverse strand, counting down.
CCCGTCCTAAAACTGCCAGAACACTGCGACGCTCGTCCTTCTTGCATCAATGTCGTATGTCCCCAATCCATCACGCCACTGATTCCCGAGACGCAGTGTCAGACGCTCGGTGGGATGCAGGACAAGTTCCACCCCCATTCCTGCAGCGAATTCCATATCCCCCTGTGAGGGAACGTCGAAATACAACGGAACAAGCAGAGCTATGGAATACAGGCGGTCCGGCGAGAACTCAATCCCGTTGCTGAATTGCAGGTTGATACCATGGGATTCGATATACTGCCACTGCAGCGAAAGTACCCCGTTGGCTCCAGGTTGACCTGCGCGGCGCAGCCCCCGCATGCCATACCGATAATGATGATCAAAAGGCAGTGCATTGACTTCATATGCTTATTCCCGTGGCTCTGAATATGAAGCGGCAAGGTCGCGCAGTGCCTCGATATCCGCCGGCACGTTCATCCAGTAGCGCTCGACAGGGTCGGGCACGAGAGCGCTCATCGTGTATATCAATCCGAGCACACCACTGACAGCGGCAACCACTGCTCCCACGACCACCTGTCCGTCCGACGGCCAGCTTTCGTCGGGATCCTTCCCCAACGCCTCTGCTGCGAGGAATGCCAGCACAGCGGTCCCAAGGACGGTCCCTGTGAGACGCGTGAAAAACGGTTGTCCGCCTTCCACGCTCATCGTCACATCGACATAAAGCACATCGCGGAGGGCGTAGTTGAACGGGATATCACGCTCATGCCGCATGGGAAAATCCACCTCGACGCGCTGCAGAATCCTGATGCTGTCCTCCCCCACCGCAGCGAGCAGACCTGCGACCTCTTCGCCGCTGTGCATGGCCAACTCCACGGGTTGTTGGGCAGCAGACACATTGCACAGAAGGATGAAAGTACAGACGATCCTGGCACTTCTCTTCCACATAGCTCTCTCGATGTATTGCGAAAACAGGGTAGCAAAATCCCGGCGGTGGATTGTCACGGTGATGTCATGATTTCACATGACCGGTCGACTGTTCGCGACCTCCGTCCGTGAAGTCTGTCGTCATACACCCTTTTGCATTTCCATGACAGAATGATGACAAGCGGCGCGTGCGAATGCGCGTTCTTTGTGCAGAATCATTCATCATTGTCAAGGAGCATCTCATGAAACGCGAACCGAAGTACACGGCAACAACACGCTATCTTGGCCACATTTTGGCCACCATCTTCCTGCTGACACTCATCGTCGCCTGTTCGGAGGACGAGAATGTCATCGAGCCCGCGGATACGGGACTGCGCATGGCTGTCATATCCGATCTGCACTATTATGATCCTTCCCTGGGCATGGAGGGACAGGAATGGCAGATGGGACTGTTTGCCGACCCGAAACTGCTGACGGAAAACGCCGACATCCTTTCCTCGCTGTTCGCCTCCGTGAAGACGACCGATGCCGAGGTGGTGCTCGTGCCGGGCGATCTCACGAAAGACGGCGAAAAACACAATCACGAGGCGATGGCCGGTTTTCTGCGGTCGCTCGAGAGCAGCGGCAAGAAGGTGTTCGTCGTGCCGGGGAATCACGACATCAACAATCCCGTGGCGAAGAGTTTTCACGGCGATCCGGCGCAGAACATTCCGGGCGTGACGCCCGCGGAATTCGCACAGATTTACGACGAGTTCGGCTACGGCGAGGCGACGGAACGCGACCCCGCATCGCTCAGTTACGTGGCCGAGCTGCAGTCGGACCTCTGGCTGATCGCGATCGATGACTGCGTCTACAACACCGGGGAAGAGACGCCGCCCACGTACGGATCCATCTCGGAAGCCACGGCCTCCTGGGTCGTCGCGAAGCTGCAGCAGGCGAAGGCACAGAACATCCGTGTCGTCGCCATGATGCACCATGCGCTCGTGGAGCACTTCACCGGCCAGAGCAGTTTCCCGGTGACGGCCGAGTACGTGGTCAGCGACTGGCAGCAGCGCGCGTCGTCCTTCGCGCAGGCGGGCATGAAAGTCCTGTTCACAGGACACTTCCACGCGAACGACGTGGTGTCCTACACCGACGGCAGCAGCACCCTCTATGACGTATCGACCGGCTCCCCGCTGAGCGCGCCCTGTCCGTGGCGCCTGGCGACTCTCTACAAGGACGGCCGTCTGATTCTGGACACGCGGACGATCTCGAATGTCAGCGTTCCCGGCGGAAATTTCCCCCAGTACGCGACGGAATATCTGAACACGGGCATGACAAACCTCGTGGCCTATATGCTCGTGAACGACTTCGGCGTGCCCGAAGAACTGGCTGGCCAGGTCGCACCGGTAGTCGCCGCCGCCTACGTCGCCAACTACGCCGGTGACGAGGAGATGGACACCGCCTCCGAGCAGGCCGTGATGATGCTCAACAGTCTTGGAGACCCGACGGCTTCCCTACTGGCGCAGCTCATCACCTCGATGCGCACCGACCTGCCGCCGGCGGATAACGTCCTCACCGTCACGCTCTGACGGTTATATCGAATGCACCGGACTGGTGCCACGTATCGGCTCTGAACGTCACACCCCCGCAGTACCATCTGCGGGGGTGTTTCTTTATACGCCGCGGCGTTGTACCATCACTCGGAAAGCGATACGATTACTGCATCGGTTTCACCGGGATACAGATGTCGACGATATGCTTCCCTTCGGGGTGTTCGCGGTGGTCGTTGTGGTAGATTTCGAAGCTGAGGCCGTCGGCGGGTTCGTAGCCGCTG
>CAJXSA010000265.1 GCA_913060595.1 uncultured Ignavibacteria bacterium | reverse complement strand
CCACTGATTCGAGCTACCGTTTCGAACGCGGCACCGATCCCGGCATCACCGTCTGGGCACTGCATCGCGCGGTTGACCTGATTCGTGAGACCTGTGGTGGAACCCTTCGTGGCGTGTATGACAATGCGGCCCGTCCCGTCGTGCCGCGCGACGTCGTGCTGCGTCCGGCGTTCACCGACCGCATTCTTGGCATTTCGATCCCGGCAGGGGAGCAGCGTCGCATCCTCGAAGCTCTCGAAATCAGCACGGAGCAACTGCCGGATGGCAGTCTGCAGTGCCGCATCCCGACCTTCCGCAGCGATCTCGAACGGGAGATCGACCTCGTCGAGGAAATCGCGCGCATTCACGGCTACGACAATATTCCCGTGCCGAATCGCATTGAAATGCACGTGGGGGACGGCTTCGACGCCATGGCGTTTCAGAATCGCCTGCGAGGCATTCTTCTCGGGTATGGATGTGATGAAATCCTGTCATCCAGTCTCGTTCCTCGTCCGCATGCCGGCATCGGGGGCGCGATGGAAAATGTCGCAGAAGTCCGCAATCCAGTGAGCAAGGAACGTCCCGCTCTGCGCAGCGGCATGCTCGCCTCACTTCTCGAAGCGGTGGACATCAATGTTCGGAACGGACTTCCTTCTCTCCGGATATTCGAAATCGGCAGTGTCTTTGCACGCGAAGGAGAGGATGCTTTTCAGGAGAAAAAAATGCTGGGCGTGGCCGTGACCGGCAACGCTGTCGAACGTGCGTGGAACGAAGGGGAGCGCGCCATGGACTTCTATGATATCAAAGGAATACTCGAAGGTATTCTCGAGGCTCTCTATCTTGACAAAGAGAGTATCTTTTACTATGATAGAACCAGTACTTTAAGTGATCAAGTTCTAACGCTTGAAGTCAAAGGAAGATATGCGGGTCAAGCTGTTGAAGTTTCTGATGCGATCCTCGCAACATTTGACATTGACCAGCCTGTTTTCTATGCCGAGCTTGAGCTCGCTGCACTGGAAGAGGCACTGCCTGACCGGCAGATGTACCGTGCTGTTCCGCGCTATCCGAGCGTGATCCGTGATCTTGCCGTTCTGGTACCACAGAGTGTGCAGGCGCGGGAAATCGAGCAGGCGGTGCGGAGCGCCAGGCCAGCCCATCTCAAGGATTTTCGCGTGGTCGACGTATTCACGCATGAGAGTCTGGGTGCCGACCGCAAGAGCGTCGCATTCACAATGAGCTTCCAGGCAGATGACCATACGCTGACCGACGAGGAAATCAGTTCCGCCATGGATGCGGTCATCACTGCGGTCAGGAAGACACTCGGCGCCGAACTGCGCATGTAACCGGTTTCGTTCATACACACGGATCCTCCCATGGTGCAAGACGATATGCCGCCGCAGGGCGGTGGAGCACAGCACGCCATTCCTCATGCCCTGCAGAACCTCTGGGAACATGTCCAGAAAGCCGCGGACATGATCACGCGCCTGCGTGCGGATAACAGCACGCTGCAGGCACGCGTCGATGAACTCGAGACCGCCGCGCGCGAGCATCAGGCTCTTCTCGATGAGAAAGACAACAAGATGAAGGAGTTAGCGGAACAATCATCGGCCCTCTCATCTGTTGATGTTGGCGAAGGACTTTTATATCTTTCGCCTGACGAAAGAGAGGCACTGGAACGTCAGATAAACGATCTGATTGCGCGAATCAATGCGCATCTCGGATCGGACACCAGATAAAGCAACTCGGCCCTTTTTTACGATCGATTGTGATCTTACCATTTTCATTCTTCTGAGACATGGAATCGAAAAGCATACGTGTTAGAATATACGGATCGGAATATCCGCTTCGCGTCGACGACGAGGACCTGACCACACGCGCAGCAGAGCATCTCGACAAGATGATGCAGGATCTGCACGCGCAGATTCCGGATCAGCCTCCCGTGACACTCGCCGTGCTCTCCGCACTCAATGTCTCCGAAGAACTCTTCCATGTCAATCAGGACAATCAGAAACTGAATCAAAACGTCGAACAGGAAGTCCGATCCATGACCCAGCTGCTGCAGCGGGCCATGGAAGGAGACTGAGAGACGCGCAGGAAGATTACCGCACTACAATCCGATCGCTGGTCGCGTTAAAAAGAACCAACACTTTTTATCTGGGAATCTGACTCTTTCCATCAATTGCAGGCCTCAATCCTCGTGATTTCGCCGTTCGCGGCGGACAGTGGAAGCAAAAGATGCGAAGGCATTTACCCACTGTGCTTGGCAGGGTTCTTTTTCACCCTCCCCAGTCGATCGGGGTAGTGCGGTTTTTTTATTCTGGAGGTAACAACACATATGCAAGTAGAACTGTACTGGCTGCTGCCGACCGTGGTTGCGCTCTGCGCCGCCTTCCTTTTCCTCGGTTGGTTTATCGCCGCACGCGTCAGCCAGAACAAGATTTCCTCGGCCGAAGAGCGGGCGAAGGAAATTCTTGAGGGGGCCGAGAAAGAGGCCCAGCATCTGAAAAAGGAAAAACTGCTGGAGGTGAAGGACGAGTGGTTCCGCAAGAAACAGGAAGCGGAAAAGGAACTCAACAGGCAGCGCAACAAGCTTCACAACCGCGAAAAACAGCTCGGCAACCGTGAAGAAAATCTCAACAGCAAGTTCGAAATTGTCAACAAGAAGGAAGCCGCGATCGAAACGGCGGAAAAGGAGCTTGTCGGCAAACAGGAAGAGCTTGAAGAGCGCCGCGATCGCGTGCATCAGATCATCGCAGAACAGACCGAGAAACTCGAGCGCGTATCAGGCCTCTCACGCGACGATGCGCGCAACATGCTCATCGAAACCCTGACCAGCGACGCGAAGCTGCAGGCCGCACAGAAGCTGAAGGAAATCCGTGACGAGATGAAAACCACGGCCAAGAAGGAGGCGCAGCGCGTCATTCTCCAGGCCATTCAGCGCACGGCATCCGATCACTCTGTCGAGACGACCGTCAGCGTGCTCAATCTCGCGAGCGAGGATATGAAAGGCCGCATCATCGGACGCGAGGGTCGAAACATCCGGGCATTCGAGGCTGCGACGGGCATCGACGTTATCGTCGATGACACGCCCGAAGCGGTCATTCTTTCCGGCTTCGATCCGTTCCGTCGAGAAGTCGCGCGCATCGCGCTCGAGACGCTCATGGCGGACGGTCGAATCCATCCCGCGCGCATCGAGGAAGTCGTCGAGAAGGTGCGCAAGGATCTCGAGGAAGAGATCTTCCGGGTCGGAGAAAACACCCTGCTCGATGTGGGCATTCACAACGCGCACAATGAGATCAAGCGCATGGTCGGAAAGATGAAATTCCGTTCAAGCTACGGGCAGAACCTGCTGCAGCATTCGGTGGAAGTCGCCTGGCTGTGCGGGATCATGGCGACCGAACTCGGCCTGGATCCGAAAATCGCCACACGCGCAGGCATGCTGCACGATATCGGGAAAACCGTGGATCGAAACGTGGAAGGTCCGCATGCATTGCTGGGGATGGAGATCACCAAGAAATTCCGTGAGCATCCGATCATCGTCAATGCCGTTGGCTCGCATCACGACGACATCGAGATGGAATCGCCGTATGCCCCGCTCGTGCAGGCAGCGGATGCCATCAGCGGTGCGCGTCCGGGTGCCCGCAGGGAATCGCTCGAGGGCTATGTCAAACGACTCGAGAAACTCGAGAACATCGCCACAGGCTTTGAAGGCGTGGCGAAAACATACGCCATTCAGGCGGGACGCGAGGTCCGCGTCATGGTCGAGCACGACCGCATCGACGACACGCTGGCGGATCAGCTCGCCAACGATATCGCCGAGAAAATCCAGAGTGAAATGGAGTATCCCGGACAGATCAAGGTGACCGTCATCCGGGAAAAACGCGCCATCGCATTCGCCCGATGAGGCAGCGGGCAAGACATGAGCACTGACAACAAATCCGCACAGCCGCCGCGGCTCCTGATCGGACTCACCGGAAGCATCGGGGCGGGAAAGAGCGCCGTTGCCACGTTGATTGAACAGCGTTTCCCCGTTCTGTACACGGACCGTATCGCCAGGGATATCATGGAACAGGACGGTGCGGTGCGCGATGCGATCACCGAACGCTTCGGCATACAGGCCTACCTTTCAGATGGCGCCGTCGACCGCCGTTTCCTCGCGGAACTGGTCTTTGAGGACGCGAAGAAACTCGCGGCGCTCAACGCAATCGTCCATCCGCCCACCGTGGAGGCCGTCGACCGCAAGGCCGCCGAGCTGCACGACGATGGACATCGGATGGTGTTCGTCGAATCCGCCCTGATCTTTGAGGCGGAACTCGAAGAACAGTTCGATTATATCGTGGCAGTGATCGCCGACGTGCAGATCGCAACGGAACGCATCATGCAGCGCGACGGTGTCAATGCTGCAGCAGTCGAACGACGCATGCGTGCCCAGCTGCCGCCAGAAGAAAAGGCAGATCTCGCGGACTTCACCATCCGGAACAACGGCAGCATGGAAGACCTCGAGCGCAGCACGGGAGCCATTCTCACCATCCTCAACAGCCTGGGTTCGCGGCCGGCGGCATGACACCCTCTCTCCAGACCGACGTTCTTGTCATCGGCAGCGGCATCGCCGGACTGTTCTACACCCTCAAAGTCGCCGATTCCCGTCGCGTTGCGCTGGTGACAAAAAAGGAGACTGTCGAATCCAACACCAACTATGCGCAGGGTGGGATTGCCTCGGTATTCGCGGACGATGACAGCATGCAGCTGCACATGCAGGATACCCTGCAGGCGGGAAAAGATCTGTGTCATCCCGACGTGGTTGAACTGGTCGTGCGGGAAGGTCCGGCACTCGTGCGCGAACTCCTGGACCTCGGTGTGGGATTCACCACAGGCCGTACCGATTCCTTCCATCTGGGCCGCGAAGGTGGCCACTCGCGCAATCGCATCGTCCACGCCCGTGATTACACAGGACGTGAGGTCGAACGCGTGCTCGTCGAAACCGTGCGCAACCATCCCAACGTCACCGTCTACGAGGATCATATCGCCATCGATATGATCACCGAGCACAACCTGATTTCGCGCCCCGGGGTTCGTCCCGACGATATTCACTGCTGGGGCGCGTACGTACTGGACAAGAACACCGGAGAGGTGCATCCGTACCTCGCGCGCACCACCGTCATCACCGCCGGAGGCTGCGGGCAGGTATACCTGCACACGACGAATCCGGAGATCGCAACCGGGGACGGTATCGCCATGGCCTTCCGGGCCGGGGCGAAGGTGGCGAACATGGAGTTCATCCAGTTCCATCCGACGACGCTCCATCATCCGCACGCACGTTCGTTCCTTATTTCCGAGGCCGTGCGCGGACACGGCGCATACCTGCGCAACAGGGCGGGGGAGCGCTTCATGGAGAAATATGACGATCGACTCGAACTGGCGCCGCGTGACGTGGTCGCGCGTGCAATCGATGCGGAACTCAAGCGCCGCGGCGAAGAAAGCGTTTTTCTCGATCTGCGTCATCTTGACGCGGAAGATGTCCGGCAGTCCTTCCCGAGCATTTACCGGCGCTGTCTCGATGTCGGCATAGATATCACCGCGGATCTCGTTCCTGTCGTTCCTGCCGCCCACTACACCTGTGGCG
>CAJXSA010000264.1 GCA_913060595.1 uncultured Ignavibacteria bacterium | reverse complement strand
CAGATCGATATTGCGAAGGAGCTGCGACTGCCGGTGATACTGCACAACAGGGAATCCGACGAGGACCTGCTCGCAGTCATACGGGAGCGGCAGGACGGTGACCTGCAGGGACAGTTTCACTGCTTCTCCTCTGACGCGGCGTACGCGCGGCGTGTGCTGGACGCAGGCTTCCATCTTTCCTTCACCGGAAACGTGACGTTCAAGAAAAGCCGGCTGGACCCTGTGCTCTCACTCGTGCCTGACGATCGTCTGCTGATCGAAACCGATGCGCCGTTCATGACCCCGGTCCCGCACCGGGGAAAACGCAACGAACCGTCGTATATTCCCATGATCGCGGAGCGCTTCGCCGCTGCACGGCATCAGTCCGTGGCGCATGTGGCGGAGATCACCACGCGCAACGCGGAGCGGCTGTTTTCCCTTCCCACGCAGGACAGGATGGATTGAACGATGAGCACCGAGAAAGTGGCAGAGCAGGTGAAGGAAATATCCCCGCTGCAGCGGCGGCAGGGTGACCGCATTCTCCGTTCGGAGGAATTGAAAAAACGCTACAAGAAACGTTTCGTCGTCAAGGGCGCGAGCGTATCGGTGCGGCAGGGTGAGATCGTCGGTCTGCTGGGGCCGAACGGGGCGGGGAAGACCACGACGTTTTACATGATCACCGGCATGATCCGTCCCACCAGCGGCAAGGTGTTCATCGACGACAGGGAAATCACGCGTCTGCCCATGTACAAGCGCTCCCGCCTGGGCATCGGCTACCTCCCGCAGGAGGCCTCGGTCTTCCGGCAGCTGACGGTAGAGGACAACCTGCTCGCGACGCTCGAGGCCATGGGACTCGGAAGAAAGGAGCGCAAGGAGCGGGCCGAAGAGCTGCTCGAGGATTTCAACATCGCGCATATACGGGAGAGCAAGGGCTACATGCTCTCAGGCGGTGAGCGCCGCCGTACGGAAATCGCGCGCGCGTTGACCACCAACCCGAGCTTCATCCTTCTCGACGAGCCCTTCGCCGGCGTTGATCCCATCGCTGTCGAGGACATCATGCGCATCGTCGAGGAACTCAAACAGCGCAATATCGGCGTTCTCATCACCGACCACAACGTGCACGAAACGCTTTCCATCGTCGACCGTGCCTACCTGCTTTTCGACGGCAGCATCCTTATGGAAGGTGCGTCCGAGGAACTGGCCAACGACGCCGAAGCGCGGAAAATCTACCTCGGCGAAAGCTTCCGTCTCGATCGCTACTGAGCACTGCGGTATTTTTTCATCCATCCTCTCTCCTGAAGAACTATTTGCCCCGTTCCCTGCGTTCTATATGCTGAACGATATATCCCCATTCAGCACAGCGGAAGCGCAGTCCATGCTTGCATATACAAAAACCACCGAAGGCGTCACTGTCACCGTACAGAGCTATTTCCTCGAAGAGCGCTCTGACGTGATGAAGCGCAATTTCTTTTTCGTGTATTTCATCACACTCGAGAATCACGGATCCGAACCGGTGAAGCTGCTGCGCCGTCACTGGGACATCCATGACTCGGACGCCCCGGATTACGAAGTGGAAGGCGAAGGAGTCGTCGGCGAGCAGCCCATGATAAAGTCCAACGGGACCTATCATTACAACAGTTTCTGCGTGCTGAAATCCTTCGAAGGCGCCATGGAGGGAACCTACACCATGCAGCGTGAAGACGGCAGCACCTTCGAAGCGCATATACCACGCTTCTTCCTCAAGGCGCGCCTCAACTGAACCGCCGCATTTCCTTACTGAAAAAGAAACGGTCCCTCGCGGGACCGTTTTTCGTTCATACCTGTGCGGGAGAGGATTATTCTCCGACCTTGTCACCGTCGTCTTCACCATGATCGACCACGGTGGGCTCTTCCGGTGCGGGCTGGTTGCCGCTTCCGTCCTCGGTCGTGTTCGAGAATTCGAAGCCGGTCTTGTCCTCGCGCAGCGAGACGAGAATGGTGCTGCCTTCGGGGAAGCGGCCCTTGAGAATTTCCTCGGCCAGCGGATCCTCGATGTAGCTCTGCAGCGCCCGGCGCAGGGGACGCGCGCCGTAGCTCGGGTCGAAGCCCTTGTCGGCGAGGAAATCCTTGGCGTCCGGCGTGAAATCGAGCGTGAGACCCATGTGTCCGAGACGGTCAAAGAGTTTCTTCGTGGAAATCGTAATGATTTCCTTGATATGCTCCTTGGTCAGCGAGTGGAAGACAATGCTCTCATCGATGCGGTTGATGAACTCCGGATTGAAGAGCTTCTTCATCGAATCTTCGAGCGTCTTCTTCATGTCGCGGTACTGGTGCTTCTCTTCCGGCTGTTCACCGAAGCCGAACACGTTGTCGCGCTTGATCTCGCGGGCGCCGATATTCGAGGTCATGATGAGAATGGTGTTCTTGAAATCGACACGGCGGCCGAGTCCGTCGGTGATGATACCGTCGTCGAGCACCTGCAGGAGGATGTTGAACACGTCGGGGTGTGCTTTTTCGATTTCGTCGAGCAGCACGACGGAGTAGGGCTTGCGGCGGATTTTTTCGGTCAGCTGACCGCCTTCTTCGTACCCGACATAGCCCGGAGGGGCGCCCACGAGACGGGAGACGGAAAACTTCTCCATGTACTCGCTCATGTCGATGCGCACCAGCGCGTCGTCGGAGTCAAAGAGATAGCGTGCCAGGACTTTGGCGAGCTCGGTTTTTCCGACGCCGGTGGGACCGAGAAACACAAAGGAGCCGATGGGACGCATCGGGTCTTTGAGTCCCGCCCGCGTGCGCCGGATGGCGCGGACCAGCTTGTCGATCGCTTCGTCCTGCCCGATGATTTCGCTCTTGAGCTCGTCACCCATTTTGAGGAGTTTCTGGGACTCGGACTGCGCGATGCGGTTGACGGGAATGCCGGTCATCATTGACACCACGTCGGCGATCACCTCATCGTCCACGTCATGCACGATGCTCTGCGACTGCGTTTCCCATTCGCGCTTCGCTTCGTCGAGTTCGTGCAGCAGCTTTTTCTCGATGTCACGGAGACGGGCCGCTTCTTCGAAATTCTGGTTGCGCACGACCTGGTTTTTCTCGCTTTTGATTTTCTCGATCTCTTCCTCGAGCGAGACGATATTCTTGGGCACCACGATATTTTCGAGATGCACCCGCGCACCGGCTTCGTCCATGACGTCGATGGCCTTGTCCGGAAGGAAACGGTCCGTGATGTAGCGGTCGCTCAGGCGCACGCAGTCCTCGATGGCACGAGAAGAATAGAGCACGTTGTGATGCTCCTCGTACTTGTGCTTGATATTGTCGAGGATCTGGATGGTTTCGTCCACCGTGGTGGCATCGACCATGATTTTCTGGAAACGGCGGTCGAGCGCGCCGTCCTTTTCGATGTTCTGGCGGTACTCGTCGAGCGTCGTGGCGCCGATGCACTGAATGTCGCCGCGCGCGAGGGCGGGCTTGAACATGTTCGATGCGTCGAGCGAACCCGATGCGCCGCCGGCGCCCACGATGGTGTGCAGCTCGTCGATGAAGAGGATGATGTCGCGGGCCTTTTCCAGCTCGTTCATCACCGCTTTCATGCGCTCTTCGAACTGACCGCGGTACTTCGTTCCTGCCACGAGGGCCGCGAGGTCGAGCGTGACCACGCGCTTGTTGTGCAGCACGCGCGAGACTTTCTTCTGCACGATGCGCAGAGCGAGTCCCTCGGCGATGGCGGTTTTGCCCACGCCCGGCTCGCCGATGAGCACGGGATTATTCTTCTTGCGGCGGGAGAGCACCTGGGCGACGCGTTCGATTTCCTTCTCGCGTCCCACGATGGGATCCATTTTGTCTTCCACGGCCAGCTTGGTGAGGTCGCGTCCGAAATTATCGAGCACAGGTGTTTTCACGCGCTCGGGACGCTTCTCGCCGCCTGCCTGCGCACCTTCGCTCCCGCGTTCCGGAGCCTTGCCGGGTTCCTGGGAGGCAGAAGGAGATGAGGGCTTGCCACTGATGATATTGTCGAGCTCGTTGCGCACGAGGTCGTACTGCACGTTGAACTGGTTGAGAATCTGTGCCGCGATATTGTCGTCGTCTCGCAGCAGGGAGAGCAGGAGGTGTTCGGTGCCGATGACCTCGGACTTGTACAGCTTGGCTTCGAGATACGTGATCTTGAGCACTTTCTCGGCCTGTTTGGTCAGCGGGATGTTCCCGATGGTGATGGTTCCGCCCGAAGAGCGCACCGTATCCTCGATGCTTTTCTTCACCTGGTAGAGGTCACAGCCGAGGTTGCGGAGGATTTTGACGGCGATGCCTTCTCCCTCGCGGATGATGCCCAGCAGCAGATGCTCGGTGCCGATGTAATCGTGTCCGAGCCGGAGTGCTTCCTCCCTGCTCAGGCGAATCACTTCCTGCACTCTGTTTGAAAAATTGCCTTCCATAAGTCTATCCGGGTGTGTAAAAATCGTGCGTGAAAAGCTCCCCTTGCGGTCGAGGTGCGATGTATCAAGTACTACAATAAAAATAGCGTGAGGGTTCCCCCCTTGCAAGGGCAAGACTCTCGCCCTGTATGTTGCAGGAGGCTTCCGTGGAAGCTAGAAAATGATCATCCAGAGCGTGTAATCGAGAATCAGAATCATCGCCGAGGACAGCACGAAGGCACGTATGGTGGAAAAACCGACCCCTTCCGCGCCGCCGGAGGTTCGAAACCCGATGTGACAGCCGAGAATGGCGGTGACGCCGCCGAAAGCGATGGCCTTGATGATGCCCGAAACGATATCCTTCGTCTGGAAAAAGCGTTCGACGCTGCCGAAGAATACCTGCGGGGTGAGGTCGAGGAAAAAATTGGCGACGGCGAACGCGCCGAACAGTGCGATGGCGTTGGCGAAGACCACGAGCACGGGCATCATGACGACGGCGCCGAGGAAGCGCGGCATGGCCAGGTAGCGCACGGGATTGATGGCCATGCTCTCGAGGGCGTCGATCTGCTCGGTGACTTTCATCGTGCCGATTTCCGCCGCGATGGATGCGCCGACGCGTCCCGCGATGACGATGGCGGTGAGCACCGGACCGAGTTCGATGAATATCGCGCGGCTCACCGCGCCGCCGATCAGCGAGAAGCTGATCATGCCCTGGAACTGGTACGCCGCCTGCCAGGACGACACCATGCCCGTGAACAGTCCGATGATCAGCACCAGCGGCAGCGATCCCACGCCGATATGCGCCATCTGTTCAATGACGAGATGCCGGTCGCGCAGCAGCCGGTTCATGCTGCGCAGGATGTCCCACTGCAGCCGGCTGATCTGTCCGACCTCCATGAAAAAGCCGATGGTCCGGCGACCCAGTCTGTCGATGCCGAATGTCATGCCGTAATGTACCAAGAATGATCAAAGATTACAGATTACAAATGGCAAATGACAAATGGCAAATGACAGATGACAGATTACAGATGACAGATGGCGGATGGCGGATTGCAGAGTGAAGTCGCGAATATGAAAAATGGAAAAATGGAAAGATGGAAAGATGGATCGGCGGTTGAATACGTTCCGCGGAGCGGAACAAATACGCTCGCCGAAGTTCGCCATGGGCGAACGAAGGCGAGCAAATACGGCCTCGCCCTGGCGAGGCCAAATACGGAGTACAGTGTGCGCACACGGCCAGCGAAACGTGAGCACGTTACCGATAGGGTTTGAGTCCCTCCGTGCAGTTGCGGCACATGGGCACATCCC